>JBAUUA010001369.1:0-3203 GCA_049582465.1 Bradyrhizobium sp.
CACCAAGATCGCCACCCAGCAAGCCACCATCGACCGTATCGGCCGCCAGGTCACCGCCCAGGAAAGCGCGGCCGTGCAGGCCAAGGCGCAACTCGTCTCCGCCGAAGCCGGCATGAAACGGGCCGACCTCGACTTCGAACGCCAGCAGACGCTGAGCAGCAAGGGTTTTGCCACGCACGCCACGTTCGAACAGTCCGAAGCCGGGCGCGACCAGGGCGCGGCGGGCGTGAAGGCGGCGCAGGCGGCCTATGACGCCGCGCGCGACAATGTCGACGTGACGAGAGCGCAGCAGGCCGAGGCCCGCGCGCAACTCGCGGAATTGCAGACCTCGCTGGCCAAGGCCGAGCGCGACCTCGATTTCACCTCGGTGCGCGCGCCGGTCGACGGTACCTTCTCCAACCGCCTGGTCAATACCGGCGACTTCGTCGTGGTCGGTCAGCGGCTGGCCAATGTGGTGCCGCTCAACGATGTCTTCATCGACGCCAATTTCAAGGAGACGCAACTCAAGCGGATCCGTCCGGGCCAGCCGGTGACGATCTCGGTCGATGCCTACGGCCATCGCAAGTTCGCCGGCTTCGTCGACAGCATCTCGCCCGCGGCAGGCTCCGTGTTCACGCTGCTGCCGCCGGACAACGCCACCGGCAACTTCACCAAGATCGTGCAGCGGCTGCCGGTTCGCGTGCGCGTGCCGAAGGAGGTCGCCAAGCTGAACCTGCTGCGTGCGGGCATGTCGGTCTATGCCACCGTCGATACCCGCGAGGGCGCGGCCGATGCCGACAGCGAAGCCGACCTCGATTCGCCGATGATGATCCACCCGCAATAAGTCCGGCCCTCGGGCCGCGCGCCCGACTGTGAGCATCCGAGATCATGGCCAACGCCACGACCGCCCCGCCCGCCATGATGGCCGCCGCTCCCGCGATGGCCTCCGAGCGCATTCCGCCGAAAAGGCTGTTTGCGTTTCTCATCATGGTGTTCGGCATGTTCATGTCGATCCTCGACATCCAGGTGGTCTCGGCGTCGCTCACCGAGATCCAGGCCGGCCTGTCGGCCAGTTCCAGCGAAGTGTCGTGGGTCCAGACCTCGTATCTGATCGCCGAAGTCATTGCGATTCCCCTGTCCGGCTTCCTGTCGCGCGCGTTCGGCACGCGGCTGTTGTTTGCGATTTCCGCCGGCGGGTTCACTATCGCGAGCTTCCTGTGCGGGTTCGCCTCGTCGATCGAGCAGATGATCCTGTGGCGCGCCATCCAGGGGTTTTTGGGTGCCGGCATGATACCGACGGTGTTCGCCTCGGCCTATACGGTGTTTCCGCGTTCGAAATTCCATATCGTCGGCCCCATCATCGGTCTGGTCGCGACGCTCGCGCCGACCATCGGCCCGACGGTCGGTGGCTACATTACCGACCTGATGTCGTGGCACTGGCTGTTCTTCATCAACATCGTCCCCGGCATCGGCATCACCATCGGCGTGCTGGCGCTGGTGGATTTCGATCAGCCGAATTTCGCGCTGCTCGACCGCTTCGACTGGTGGGGCCTGATCTTCATGGCGGGTTTTCTCGGCGCGCTGGAATATGTGCTCGAGGAGGGACCGCAATATGAGTGGCTGCAGGACACCTCGGTCGCGATCTGTGCCGCGGTTTGCGCCGTCTCCGCGATCGCTTTCTTTTACCGCGTACTGACGGCGGACGAGCCGATCGTCGACATCAGGGCCTTCACCGACCGCAATTTCGGCATCGGCTGCCTGATTTCGTTCTGCATCGGCATCGGGCTTTACGGGCTCACCTACATCTATCCGCGTTATCTCGCCGAGGTGCGCGGCTACAGCGCGATGATGATCGGCGAGACCATGTTCATCTCCGGCATCACCATGTTCCTCACCGCGCCGATCGTCGGGCGCCTGATGCAGAGGGTCGACATGCGCCTGATCATCGCCATCGGCCTCGTCATTTTCGCGATGGGGTCGTATCAGATGACCTGGATCACCCGGGACTACGACTTCTATGAGCTGCTGGTTCCGCAAATCCTGCGCGGGATCGGCATGATGTTCGCGATGGTGCCGACCAATACCATCGCGCTCGGGACCCTGGCGCCGGACCGGGTCAAGAACGCCTCCGGGCTGTTCAATCTGACGCGCAATCTCGGCGGTGCAGTCGGGCTCGCCCTCATCAACCAGGTGCTGAACGAGCGCACCGACCTGCACATTTCGCGGTTGCAGGAGAGGGTGACCTGGGGCAACGCCACCGCGGTCGAGACGCTCAACATGTTCACCCAGCGGCTGCAGGGCATGGGCGACGCCGCGCTGATGGCGATGAAGCAATTGTCCCAAATCGTTCACCGGCAGGCGGTGGTGATGGGCTATGGCGACGCCTTCTTTATTCTGACGGTGTTCTATCTCGGCCTCACCTTGCTCGTGATGCTTCTGAAAAAGCCGGCATCGGTGACGGCAGAACCGGCTCATTAGCGCGTTTTCAAGCGAAGTGGCGACCGGTTCGCGTCAAGAAGACGCGCAAACCAAAAACCTGGAGTCCGTTTCGATACGATCGAAGTGAACTCCAACCGCGATATTGCAAATCACCCGCAATGCATTTATAAGCTCCGCGTCGTCGCTCGAACCGGGGAGGATTTGCATGATTTCGTCATATTCGCAGATCGAACGCCCGCGTCCGATGCACATGCTGGACCTCCGTTCCGCCCCCGCCCTTACCAGTTTGAGCGCGATCTGATCGCGCTCAACGGGGTCACCTCCGTCAGCAGCGATCGGGCCTGACGTCCCGATCACCCAAGCTTCCCAGTAAGTCATTGATATCAACGACGCCTGCATTCGGCCCGATGCCGTCTCGCGCGTCAAGCAATGGAGCCGGCGCGCGCGGCCTGCCGCCACCCGGATGACGCCATGACCGCCTCTCGCGACAAGCGACCCGCCGCCATCCGCGTGGTGCTGCCCTTCGTGTTCCGCCACTGGCTCGAGCAGCCGGTCGGCGCCGCCGTCGTTGCCGGCGGCCTGTTGGGCGCCACCGTGGCCGACCTGTTCATGCCGGTGTTCTCCGGCCACCTCGTCGATGCCATGACCTCGGGCGCGTCCGACCCATCCGCAAAACGGGCGGCGATCGCAGCCTTCGCGGCGATCGTGGCGCTCGGTTTTGCCTCGATGGTGCTGCGCCTCGTCGGGCTGCAGGCGATCGTGCCGTTCACGCTGCGGATCATGTC
>JBAUUA010001370.1:0-3352 GCA_049582465.1 Bradyrhizobium sp.
ACGTGGCTCTGAAGGAGATCTAACGCCTCTTTGGCGCGGCTCGTTTCGCCGTTATCGCGCCGACGGCTATTTTCAATTTCGGGTTGGCGGTTTGATGCATGATCTCGAGCGCGCTGCCGAATAAATCGCGATCGCATTCGAGAGGATAAACGACATATGCGGGCATTGAAAATTCGGGGGCGCCGTCGATCAAGGTTAGCCGCTTGGCCTTTAGGTGGGGCAGCGCGATCCGCTTGGGAAAATAGCCGGAGCCACCGTTCGCCAATACGTGTTGCAATCCGAGCCAGCCGATATTCACGATGAGTGGAGGCCCGCCGAAATTCGGAAAGCAGGCATTGTGTCTCGCGTAGAACTCCGGCCCCCAGTCCACGTACACGTAGCCAGGCTGAGGCTCAGGTCTACCGTTTTTATCCGTCGAAACCAGGATGAGTTTTTCCTCGAACAATTGCTCGACTTTCAGTCCAGGACGGCTCTGCGGAGTATACATGACTCCAATATCGATCCGGCCATCGACTAGGCCCTGCATGAGTTCCGGCTCGAGTGCGCTCTCGGCGCGAATGGATATCTCCGGTCTGGCGCTCCTCATTGACTGAAGCCACTGCAACAGGAACTCCTCCCACAGACCGATCCGGCCGCCAACCACGAGCGTTCCACTAAACCCTTCAGGAACTCCGATATCATGGCGCGCTTGTTCTATTGTTCGGACGAGGGTGGCGGCGTGCCGCTGAAATTGCCGGCCGGCAGACGTGAGCGTTGTACCGGCCTTGTTGCGGACAAAGAGCGTGCAGCCCAGTTGGTCTTCAAGGGTGTGAATGCGCGTGCTGACCGTCGACTGGCTGACATGAAGTCGATCCGCGGCACTAATGAAATTTCCGGCTGCAACGACCGAGAGGAAGGTTCTAGCCAGCTCCGTATCCATGGGCGCCCTCCGTTGATATCAACTGAATAGATATCAAGGCGCAATATTATTCGTTTGTCAAAACTATTATGAGGCATAACTTCTGAAGGAGGAGATGCAGGCGGCCAGCCGCGTCTGAACGGGAAGCACTTCAAAAGGTCGCCACGCCAGTCCGAGGAAACCTTCGGCGATCGTGGGGCATGCGCGATGACGATTCTGCTTCTTATCCTTTTGGTTGTTTACGTCGCGGCGGTGTCCACCCCGGTCTCTATGAGCCTCGTCGGGCTGATTCTGGCGCGCAACGGACTGCGCGAGCTACCGCTACCCCCGGGATCGACGACGGTCCGTTCAAGGGCGCCGAAGAGCGGCGTCAGTGCAGCCCCCAAGTGGCTCCGACGCGACTACCACGCAATTGTTCGGAACCACGATGTACATGTCCAGGGAGGAAGATCATGAAGCGATGGCATTTTCGATCCAGGAAAAAGGCGGTCACCCATTGGCTCGGCAAAGCCGGCTATGCCGCCAACGTTCTTTTCCGCATGCTCGGTTTGAATGACTTTGACGACAACACGTCATCGTCCCCATCTCGCTGGACTCGAAATCATGGCGGAGATGCGCAGGCGTCTCTCGTACCAATTCGCATTCCGATCGGCCGACGAAGATACCGATGACGGAAGGGACCAGGCTGCAACAGCGCCATCGCGTTCCTGGAATCCGTTGCCGATCGTAATCAGTACGCATGAACGTCGGGTGATACGAAGCAGTCAAAGGCCTAACCACCGATAGGGAATTCACCTCGAAAAGGAGATCTGACCGTGTACCAAAAAATTCTCCTGGCCTACGATGGCTCACCCGATGGCCGCGAAGCTTTGGCTCAAGTCAAGAACCTGGCGTCAATGTCCGGCGCGACGGTTCGTCTTCTCGCAATCATAGATCCTGCCGAGAACATGCTTGTCGTCGAGGGGATGTCCTTCATCCCGGACAATCAGCGGTTTGTAACCCAATCAGTGCTCGATGCAGGCGTGAAACGCCTGCAGGGCGCTGGATGCGCAGCAACGAACGACGTCAAATGCGGCAATCCTGCCGAGCAAATCGTGTGGTCCGCGAGAGAGATGGAAGCGGATTTGATCGTGGTTGATCATCGAGATCAAGGGTCGCTTGCACGCTGGTTAAATGGTTCGGTCGACGCAACTCCTGCAGCGTGCTTGTCGCGGTGAACTCCGAACAAGAGAAAAACAACGTTACCCCAATCCGAAAAAACACAAGCGCGCGGTGAAGGATAATACCATGTTGAAGACATCCAGCCTGTCAGCCCTCCTGTTGGTAGCGGTGGTCGCTTTCACGATGCCATCCAATGGTGCTCTTGCAAAAGACATTGTCTTGGGAGCGTCCGTACAATTGACGGGGCCGCTTGCCAATACCGGTCGCTACTATCGCGACGCATATCGGCTTGCGATTGACAAAATCAACGCCGCGGGCGGGATCAAGGTCGGCAATGAATCGCACCAGCTCGCGCTCAAGGTCTACGACAACCAATCCGACGTCAATTTGAGTGTGCGTCAGTACACGCAGCTGGTTTCTCAGGACAAGGTCGATTTTTTGTTGGGACCGTTCGCAAGCAATTTTGCGCTCGCGGATTCGGCCGTGTCCGAAAAATATAGAATTCCAATGGTTCAGGGTGGCGGTGCGTCTGACCAGATATTCGCGCGCAATTTCAAATATATCTTTGGGACGCTGGCGCCGGCCAGCAACTATTTTGGTTCAACGGTGGAGATGTTGAAGGGGCTCAATCCAGCGCCCAAGAGCGTCGCCTTGCTTTATGCAGACGATGCCTTCGACGTCTCAGTGGCGGACGGCACGCGCCCCAAACTGAAGCAAGCAGACCTCACATTGGCAATGGACGAACGTTACAGCACCAACGCCTCGGACTTCAATTCGCTGCTCTCGCAGATCCGGAGCAAGAACATCGATGTGGTGCTGGTTGCTGGGCACGAAACCGAGATCTTGAATTTCGTGCGGCAGGCGAAGAGCCTTGCGGTCGCGCCGAAGATGTATTCCTTCACAGTGGGCGTCCCCAGCGAAGACTTTCGAAAAGCCCTCGGCAAGGACGCCGATTACGCCTTCGGTATGACGGCCTGGTTGCCTTCTGCCAAATTGAAGGACCGTTGGTTCGGTGACGCCGCGCAGTTCGCCGCGGCTTACAAGGCGAAATTCGGATATGACCCGGATTATCATGCGGCCTCCGGCGTGGCCGACGTGGAAGCATTGGTGCAGGCCGTGGAGAATGCAGGCTCGACCGACCCCGTGAAGGTGCGAGACGCGCTGGCGAAGGTGAAGTTCGACAGTCTTTACGGTCCGGTCTCGTTCAACGAGAACGGTCAGATCGATCTGCCCCAGACGGTTATTCAGATTCAGGGAGACGCGCTGATCGCAATTTACGGTGCCAACGGCAAG
>JBAUUA010001371.1:0-3211 GCA_049582465.1 Bradyrhizobium sp.
CGACGCGGCCTTCGGGGCGCTTCGGTCCGGCCATCGAGGGCACGACGTCGCCGAGATCGAGGATCAGCTTTTCGGTGAACACCGGATCAGGCGATTTGGCGGTGCGGAACAGGCCCTGCGCCTTGGCATAGGCGGTCACCAGCGCGACGCGGTCGGCCTTGCGGCCGGAAGTCTTGAGATAATCGATGGTCTCGGAATCGACCGGGAAGAAGCCGCAGGTCGCGCCGTATTCCGGTGCCATGTTGCCGATGGTCGCCTTGTCCGCGACCGAGAGATGGTCGAGGCCGGGGCCGTAGAATTCCACGAATTTTCCAACCACGCCCTGCTTGCGCAGCATTTGCGTGACGGTCAGCACCAGGTCGGTGGCGGTGACGCCTTCCTTCAATTGGCCCTTGAGCTTGAAGCCGATTACTTCCGGCAGCAGCATCGACAGCGGCTGACCGAGCATGCAGGCTTCCGCCTCGATGCCGCCGACGCCCCATCCGAGCACGGCGAGGCCGTTGACCATGGTGGTGTGCGAATCGGTGCCGACCAGCGAATCCGGGTAGGCGACCTCGAAGGTGCCCTTCTTCTTGCCGACCGTCATCTTTTCTTTGCGGGTCCACACCGTCTGCGCGAGGTATTCGAGATTGACCTGATGGCAGATGCCGGTGCCGGGCGGCACCACGGAGAAATTCGAAAACGCCTTCTGGCCCCATTTCAGGAATTCGTAGCGTTCCTGGTTCTGCTTGTATTCCTCGACCACGTTCTTGGCGAAAGCCTTGTTGTCGCCGAAGAAGTTCACGATCACGGAGTGATCGATGACGAGATCGACCGGCACCAGCGGATTGATCTTTTCGGCGTCGCCGCCGAGCGCCTGCATGGCGTTGCGCATCGCCGCGAGATCGACCACCGCGGGTACGCCGGTGAAGTCCTGCATCAGCACCCGCGCCGGGCGGAATGCGATCTCATGCTCGAGCTTGCGCTTCCTCATCCACTTCGAGACCGCGACGATGTCTTCCTTCTTGACGGTGCGGCCATCTTCGTTGCGCAGCAGATTCTCCAGCAGCACCTTCATCGAATAGGGCAGCTTGGAGATTCCCTTCAGACCGTTCTTCTCGGCGGCGGGCAGGCTGTAATAGACGTAGGTCTTGGCGCCGACCTTGAGGGTCTTCTGGCTTTTGAAGCTGTCGAGCGAGGTCATATGAGGAATTTCCCAATTGTCAGTTATACCCGGCAAGGGTATGTAAACACCGTCAGCGAGGGCTGGCCTGATGGCTTGCAGACACCGATCGTGTGCTGCATCAAGTTCCGGCTTATAGAATCATTCCAGTGGCACCGCCACACCGACAATCGTCCCGCAGCGTTGCGCCACCCAAAAATTCTGCTGCGGTACCCATCAATTTCCAGAGGGCTGTGAAGGGGCAAAATGCGGCTCTCGGGACGGGGCGTCAGGTGTGTGCGGGGCGGCCGGGACGTGTTCTCTGGCCTCGATTTCGAGGCCTCTTCGGGCGAAGCGCTGGCCATCATCGGCGCCAATGGATCGGGCAAAACCTCGTTGTTGCGAATGATCGCAGGATTGTTGGCGATCGCCGACGGGTCGATCGGCCTCGAAGGCGGCGAAACCGAACTGACCTTGCCCGAACAGGCGCATTATCTCGGCCACCGCGACGCGCTGAAGCCTGCCTTGAGCGTGATCGAAAACCTGGCCTTCTGGCGGGATTTCCTCGGCGGCGAACCGTCTGACGCCAGGGACGGCCTCAAGCACAGCCTTTCCGCGGTCGGGCTTGATCATGCGGTCCACCTGCCGGCGGCATATCTGTCGGCCGGCCAGCGCCGGCGGCTCTCGGTCGCCCGGCTGCTGACGGTCCGGCGGCCGATCTGGCTCCTGGACGAGCCGACCAATGCGCTCGATGTCGCCGGCCAAGGCGTGTTTGCCGGGCTGATGACCGATCACCTCGCCCGCGGCGGCGTGATCGTCGCCGCAACCCACGCACCCCTGGGGATTGCCGCGCGCGAATTACGGATCGGGGGCACGTCATGACCGCGCTTGCCGCCCTGATTCGCCGGGACGTTCGTATCGCGCTGCGGGTCGGCGGCGGGGCCCTGATCGGGGTCCTGTTCTTTCTGACCGTCGTGGTGCTGATGCCGTTCGCGGTCGGACCAGATCTCGCGCTGCTGACGCGGCTCGGGCCGGCGATCCTCTGGCTCGGCGCGCTGCTGGCAAGCCTGCTCACCCTCGACCGGCTGTTTACGGCCGACCATGACGACGGTTCGCTGGATCTGATCGTGATGGGCCGCACGCCGCTGGAACTCGCCTGCGCCGCCAAGGCGCTGGCGCACTGGCTGGCCGCCGGCCTGCCGCTGGTGATCGCCACCCCGGTGCTTGGACTTTTGTTGAATCTCGATGCCCTCTCGACCTCAGCGGTCGCCCTGACGCTGCTGGCGGGAACCCCGGCGCTGACTTTTACCGGCATGATCGGCGCTGCGCTTGCCGTAACGCTGCACCGCGGCGGATTGCTGCTGGCGGTACTGGTGCTGCCGCTGTCGATCCCGGTGCTGATCTTCGGCGTCGCCGCCTCGCAGGCCGCAATTACCGGATTGCCGTTCGGCGCGCCGTTTTCGATCCTGTGTGCGCTGTCGCTGATCAGTTTCGTCATCGGGCCGTTCGCGGCCGCCGCCAGCCTGCGCCACGGGCTGGATTGATCCCTGGGGGAAGTTGACCTCGATCAACTCTCGCGGAGCGCATTCATGCTGATTGCCTCCAACGGCCGCGACCATTAACAGGGTGCCATGACGCTGATCGATCTCGCCAACCCTACCAGGTTCCTGACGCTGACCGCGCGGGTTCTGCCATGGCTGGCCGGCGCAACCGCCATCCTGCTGTTGATCGGCCTCTACCAATCGGCGATGGCGCCGGATGACTACCAGCAGGGCGCCACGGTGAAGATCATGTTCATCCACGTGCCGAATGCGTGGCTGTCGATGTTCGTCTGGGGCGTGATGAGTCTGGCTTCGCTGGGCACGCTGGTGTGGCGGCATCCGCTCGCGGACGTCGCCGCCAAGGCGGCCGCCCCCATCGGCGCCTCCTTCACGTTTCTCGCACTGGTGACGGGCTCGCTGTGGGGCCGGCCGATGTGGGGAACCTATTGGGAATGGGACGCACGGCTGACCTCGGTCTTGATCCTGTTCCTGATGTATCTCGGCCTGATCGCGCTGTGGCGGGCGGTCG
>JBAUUA010001372.1:0-3898 GCA_049582465.1 Bradyrhizobium sp.
CCTCAAAATCAGGCGAACGCCGATGGTTACTAGCTATCTTGGTGCCAAGACCCTCGTGACAGGAGCGGACGGTTTCATTGGTTCGCACCTGACGGAAGCGCTTGTTTCCGCGGGAGCCGAGGTGACTGCTCTTGCTCAATACAATTCCTTCGACAGCTATGGCTGGCTTGATGATCTTGCGGAGGCGACCCGAGCGAAAGTCAATCTCGTCCGTGGCGATATCCGCGATGCAGCTTTCATCGATCGTCTGGTCCGCGGCCAGGAAATCGTTTTCCATCTCGCGGCACTGATTGCGATCCCCTATTCGTACGTCGCGCCGCAGTCCTATGTGGAAACCAACGTGCTCGGGAGCTTGAACGTTCTCGAAGCTGCCCGGCAGCACGGCACCGAGCGGATCGTGCAGACATCGACCAGCGAAGTCTACGGCACCGCCCTGACGATGCCGATCAATGAATCCCATCCGCTGCAGGGACAATCGCCATACTCGGCTTCCAAGATAGCCGCGGACATGATGGCGGAGGCATTCGCCAGGTCGTTCGGCGTGCCGGTTGTGATCCTCAGGCCATTCAATACGTTCGGGCCACGGCAAAGTGAAAGAGCGATCATCGGCACCATTATCCGGCAGGCGCTCGATCCTGCGTGCCCCGCGATCCTGGTCGGCGACGCGACGACCGTCCGCGATCTCACATTCGTCACCGATACCGCTGCGGCATTCATGGCGGCCGGACTTGCCGAAGGCGTCGAATACGGCCACGCCTACAATGCCGGCAGTCAGCGGGCGATCATGGTCGGCGATCTGATCGACCTCATCATCGACGTGACCGCCAGCCGCAAACCCGTGGTTCAGGACGACAAGCGTCTGCGGCCACCGAATTCCGAAGTGCGCGCGCTGCTCGCCGATTCAACTCGTTTCGTGCGTGCGACCGGATGGTCTCCGCGGGTCGAGTTGCGGGAAGGGTTGGAAAAGACGGTCGAGTGGTGGCGTCGTCGCCTCTCCGACAAGCAGGTCCGCAGGCAGAAGGACTTCATCACGTGATAGCCGCGGCTGCTCTGTCGAGGTGCGTGCCGGCGGAGTCTCTCGCAAACGCATTCATCCTGACACCCACGGTGGACTTGCCTCATCATCCGGCCTGAAAACGATCGATGCTAGAACGCGCGCTTCCATCAAACTGCGAAGAGTTCCGCCGTCCGCACCGCTCCACCTGCGGGCCGGCGGCGGCGACGCTCTACGATGAATCGTCGCTCACTTACAGGGACGACGCGAAGCCCCTGAAGGCGGCGCCAGCCTGCGAGACGTTGCATGAGACGCAGCCTGGCGTTCAAGCCGGGATGATCGCGTCGTTATCGCCGGTGGCTGGACAACCGGCAATACCGAAGGTGCCGGTCCCGCTTGACGAACTGCTGAAGATCGCCGGCGAGTTCTCGGAAAAAGGACGGCTGCCCGAGGCAGAGAGAATCCTGGACCATATTCTTTCGGCCGCGCCGGATGAACCCAGGGCGCTGCACCAGAAGGGGGTGCTGCTCTTCCGGATGGGGAGCCACCAGGCGGCCGCCGAAATGATCGAGCGTTCGGTCGGTTTGGCCCCGGACACGATTGGGTTTCGCCGCAACCTCTGTCCCATCTTTGAGCGGCTCGGGCGTTACGACGACGCACTGCGTATTGGGTATCAGGCGTTCGAGCGGGATCCCCACGATCTCCAGACGCTGCACAATCTGGCGGTCGCCCATTATCGTAAATTGGAGCTCGATCAGAGCATCGCCTGCGCCCGCCGCGCTTTGGCGATTGACCCTGCGGCACCGGGTCCGCATTTCCAGTTGGCCGAGGCGCTTTTGCTCCGCGGCGAATTTGCGGAGGGCTGGAAGGAATATGAGTGGCGGTACCGGATCGCCGGTGCAGCGTCACTGCTGCCGCCGAACAACCGCCCGCAATGGGATGGAGCGCCGCTGCCTCACGCGACGCTGCTCTTGATCGCCGACCAGGGTTTTGGCGACTCGATCCAGTTCTGCCGGTATATCCCATGGGCCTGCGCACGCTGCCCTCACGTGGTGGTCGTGGCCGATCCTGTCCTGCATCCGCTGCTCCGGCAGATTCATCCCGGGCTCGAATTGGTGGATCATTGGGACCGCTGTCCGCCTTTCGCAGCCTATTGTCCGCTGTCCGGCCTGCCGCGCCTGCATGGCACGACCCTTGATACGATTCCCGGCAAGGTCCCGTATCTCCACCCTGATCCGGCGCGAACCGCTGCCTGGCGCGCCCGGTTGCAGGACCTGCTTCCACCCAGTCATCGCCGCGTCGGCATCGTCTGGGCCGGCCGGCCAACCCACAATAATGATCTCAACCGTTCCATGAGCCTGTCGGCGTTTGCGCCGATGGCCGCGCTGGACGGCATCTCCCTGGTTTCCCTGCAGAAGGGACCGGCGCAAAGCGCGATCGCGGATTACTTCGACCGGGCTCCGCTGCTGAATCTCGGTGCTGCGATCGCCGATTTCGTCGATACGATGTCCATCATCGAAGCGCTCGATCTGGTCGTCACGGTGGACACCTCGGTGGCGCATCTGGCGGCCGCGATGGGTAAGCCGGTCTGGATCATGCTCTCCCATGCGCCTGATTGGCGCTGGCTGCTCGAACGAAGCGACAGCCCCTGGTACCCGACCGCACGCCTGTTCCGTCAGCCGAGCCCGGGCGATTGGGACACTGTCGCGCGCCGGGTCGGCGAAGCACTTTCCGAACCGGGGTTACAGCCTGCAACTGCATGACAGACCGCGCAGCGAGTTTGCTTGCAGGTCCCACTTGAACGAGGAGCTTTTCCAGATGGTGCGTAAAATTCTCATCATGGGCTTGCCGGGAGCCGGCAAGACAACGCTTGCGAAGGTGCTTGCTCCCCGGTTGAACGCCGTCCATTTCAACGCGGACGATGTCCGGCGCGAGATCAACAGGGATTTGGGGTTTGCTCCCGCCGATCGCATCGAGCAGGCGCGCCGGATGGGCTGGCTGTGCGATCAAGTGGTCAAGACGGGTGGCTTCGCGGTGGCGGACTTCATATGCCCGACGCAGGAGGCCCGTGCCGCGTTCGAAGCGGGCGGAAGCTCCTTCGTTGTATGGGTGGACCGAGTGCAGAAGAGCCGGTTCGAGGACACCGACCGGATTTTCGTCGCGCCCGAGCGATGTGATTTGCGTGTCGCCGCCGAGGGTTCGCCTGAGTACTGGGCCGAGGAGGTCGCAAAGCGTGTGCGGCCCGTCTTCGACACCAAGCGGCCGACCGCGTTGTTTGTGGGACGCTACCAGCCTTTCCACGACGGTCACCGCGCCCTGATCATCGAGGGATTGCGGCGTATCGGCCAGGTTTGCATCGCGGTCCGCGATACCGCGGGCACCGACGGCAACAATCCCTTTGACTTCGAATATGTGCGCGCCCGGATCGAGCACGGGCTTCGCGAGTTCGAGGGACGCTTCCTCGTGGTTCCGCTGCCAAATATCACGCATATCTTCTACGGCCGCGACGTCGGCTACGCCGTGGAGAGGATCGATCTTGATCGTTCCTTGCAGGCGATCTCCGCGTCGGATATGCGCCGCCGCCTGTCCCGCCGCGCCGAGTGCGTGTGATCGGTGATGGTGAATCGAGGCGCTACCCATTTTTGGGTACCGCAAGTAGCCCTGTCGACGGGCGGTCGTACTCCGCATTAGCCACGCCAAATATCGTTAAAACGGCCTAACATTGCTTCTCTTCGTCCCGCCAATTTCCGCTCGTCCCCCAGCTTGCGTTGGGGGAAACCGGAGTGCGCCGGGAGACCGGCAAGGAGTAGATGGTGGAAGTCCATCACGATGAAGGAGTAGCGAACCGCATCGACCCCGAGTCATGCGCAGATGCCCGCGAGGGCCTCGGCGAAGCGTTGACAG
>JBAUUA010001373.1:0-2878 GCA_049582465.1 Bradyrhizobium sp.
GATCAGTCTTTCTCGCGTCCCGATCGCCGTTGTCATCCCGGTTCCAGACATTGACTTGAATTCAATTCGATATCGATTTACTGGCCGGGATTCAAGTCGAAAGTTTCCCGGGAGAGCGTGACGAGGAAAACCACCACCTTGTGGCGACGCCCCGGCTATTTGACGGATCGAAGCAGATTTTCAAGACGACGGCGGCGGTCGAAAGGCGTCAGTGCGGCATCGTCGGGAGGGATGCCCGAATCCGCTGCGAGAAGTCGGGCGCGCCATCGGCGGCCTGCGCGGCCTCGTTGATCTGTGAACGTTGTCGCAGTTCTTCAAACGGCAGCGTCGTATCGATCCGGCCCGAATAATAGAGGTAGCCATCGATCAGGCCGTTGAGCATATGCCGGACGTCGAGGCGGCCGACCCGGCCGGCGGCGTTGGCGTATCGTACGATGTTGATGGTGCAGCTGTTGGTCAGCAGGTGATAGAACTCCGGCCGATCGGCGAGTTCGTTGATCCGCGCCAGGTAAATCAGCAGCAGCCGGCGGATATCGTCGGGTGAGGTGTTGAGACGATAAAGATACACCGCCTCGTGCCGGTAGTTGGCGCGCACGCCCACGAGGTCGCGTTCGTCCCCCACCACATAGATCAACTCGAATTGCTTGAACATCGAGGATATCGGCGCAAAGCCTTCGCCGACCTCCGGTCGCGTCTCGATCGAGATGCTGAGCGGCGGGCTGTTGTCGAAGATGAAGCTCAGGAACGTGTGTCCGACCGGACCTGTCATGAAGTAGGACACGTAGAAATCGAGGGCCGTCAAATGCGACAGCTGGACCTCGCGCTCTTCGTAGTGCGGCGTGAAATCGTTCCGGGTGCGGTATTCGAAGTTGCGGACGCCGGTGAGGCGCACGCGGTCGCCGTCGATGAATGCGCGCGGCATCACCGCGACTTCCGGCCGCCACGGACGATTGTGCGACGGACGGATAGTGACCCACCAGGCGGCCACGCCGAGAAACAGCGCGATCACGATCATCGGCATCTGCCGTTGACGTGAAAGCCAGAGCGCCCAGACGGCGAACGCCGCAAAGGCGACCGCCAGCGCCAGACGCAGCTCGGCCGCCGGCAGATTAGAATAATAGATGGCAAGGGTGGCCCACGCCACGAGCAGGGCCCGGCATAAGAACCAGATTGCTGCGATCAGCCACCCGAAGGACCTGGACAGCAATCCGCGAAGCAAACTCAACGGCCCCTCCGACCAACTCCGTGTTGCGACCTCACTTGCCGAGCGTGTCCTTGTAGATTTTGCCGTCCTTCATGATGACGACGAAATTCTTGTCGGGATTTGCGACGAGGTTGAGGTCGTCGAGCGGATTTCCGTCGACGAGCAGCAGATCCGCAAGGGCGCCTGCTTCCACGACGCCGAGCTTGCCGGGGTAGGGATTGATGAAACCGGACAGCGCCATCAGCTCGCCATTGTCGGCGGTTGCCATCTTGAGCGCTTCGGCGGGCGTATACCAGCGGGTCATCATGGCGAGATATTGCCCCTGCCGGCTGGCAGCGGCCGCATCGCCCAGAATATCGGCCCCCCAGGCGGTCTTGATCTTGTACTTCCTTGCGAGCTTGTAGGCGTTCTCGGTTCCCGCGAACACCACTAGCGCTTTCTTCTGTGACACCGGGCTCATCCGTGCGAAGACGTCTGCATCGTAGGTCAGCGGCTGCAGGCTCCACCAGATGCCCTTGTCCGCCAGCAACTGGGCGGTGGGTTCGTCGATCAGTTGGCCGTGCTCGATGCATTTGACGCCGGCGGCGACGGCCTGGCGGATCGCGGCCGGCGTATAGGCGTGCACGGCTACGTAGGTGCCCCAGCCTTCGGCCGCCTCGACCGCGGCATGGAGCTCCGGTTCGGTAAACTGGGTCGACTCGATCGGGTTGTGGGGAGAACTGACGCCGCCGCCGCCCATCAGCTTGATCTGGCTGGCACCCTGTCTCAGTTGCTCGCGCGCGCGCAGCCGGACCTCGTCGGGGCTGTCGGCAATGGCTGCGACGCCCGAAAGCTCGGACTGGCTCAACGGCCCTCCCAGCGCCCGCGGAACTTCGTAGCGGGACCGAAAGTCTCCATGGCCCGAGGTTTGCGAGATCATCGCGCCCGAGGGATAGATGCGCGGGCCAACGGTGACGCCCTCGTCAATGGCGCGCTTCAATCCGAACACCGGACCGCCCATGTCCCGTATGGTGGTGAAGCCCCTCATCAGGGTGGCTTCGGCCTGACGCGCGGCCAACAGGTTGAGGTAGCCGGGATCGGCGGTGAGGAGAACCGCGGGCGAAACCGCCGCCATGAACATATGCCAATGCGCGTCGATCAGGCCCGGCATCAGCACGCGCCCGTTTGCGTCGATCACGCGGACGTCGGCGCCGGCCTCCGTGGCGGTGGGGTTGGCCGATATCCGCTCGATGATGTTGCTCTTGACGAGCACGCTGGAAGGCGCCGACAGCGCGGCGTTCTTGCCGTCGAAGATGCGGACGTTCAGAAAAAGCGTGGCCCCGCCGGTGGGCAAAGCGGGAGCGGCTTCCTCGGGCCCCAGCTCCAGCGCTTCATATTGCGCCAGGCCCGGCTGGCATAGCGCGACAAGAAACGCCGCTGCCAGCAGCGGTGCAAACAGCATGCGCCGCAAGTCCCGGACCATTGGGGCCAATGAGCTACTCAGAGGCTTTCTTGAGTTCATCGGGCATGCTCCTGTTGGAAAGCACGAGACCCGTCACACCACTCAAACTATCCGCAGCCATTCTCGAACGGTGGACGTGGCTACTCGTTCCGTTGCCTCACCCAAGCCTCCGGACCGGAGGCAGCCGCATTCTTTCGTGACGAAGGCGTGACGAGAAGAACGGATTCGCCACG
>JBAUUA010001374.1:0-1555 GCA_049582465.1 Bradyrhizobium sp.
GATCAGTCTCTGAGTTGCAACAAACAAGGGAGGGCGGCGATGTCCGCCGCCCTCCTGCCGCTCCTGCCGGGGTCGTCCAGTGCTTAGCAAGGTCTCAAGGTATTTCCGCGCGCTTCCCTTCGCCGTATTGTTGATCGTCGCGACCGTCCTGCCAGCCTTGGCGGGGGCGTTCGAAGACGCGGTCGCCAAATTCGCGAATGACGAGTTTTCCGATACGGAAGAAGCCGTCGATACGCTGGCGACGTCCAGCAATCCGCTTGCCTACACCATCGTCAGCGCGCTGCAGGATGATCGGCTGATGGCCGATCCCGACACCAAGAAGATTTATGTCAAGCAGCTCGACGGCAAGATCATCGACGCCCTGACCGGCGCGCCGGTCGACAGCATTCCCGACAGCGCAGCTTCGGTGCGCCTCAATAACAAGTTGCGCCGCCACGTCGAGGCCGCGCTCGGCAGTCTGACGCTGCAGTCGCCGGACCCCGCCAAGCGGGTGCAGGCCGCGCAATCGGTGTTCAAAACCCATGACGAGGCCATGCTGCCGGCGATCGACAGCGCGCTGGCGAAGGAGACCAACAAGGACGCCAAGCTGGCGTTTTCCGAGGCTCGCGCCGCGATCCTGCTGTTCAAGGAGGACGCGACCGACGCCGAGAAGCTCGAAGCCATCGGCATCATCCGCTCGCGCGGCGACCAGGAAGCGCTGGCGCTGCTGACCGGCCTGAGCGGCGAGCAGCCGCCTCTGGTGGCGCGTGCCGCCGCCGGCGCCACGACGGCCATCCAGAACAGGCTCGCGATCTGGTCGACGGTGCAGAACGCCTGGTACGGCCTGTCGCTCGGCTCGGTGCTGCTGCTCGCGGCCATCGGCCTTGCCATCACCTTCGGGGTGATGGGCGTCATCAACCTGGCGCATGGCGAAATGGTCATGATCGGGGCCTATGTCACCTTCGTGGTGCAGCAGACCATCCGCACCAGTTTTCCCGGGCTGTTCGACTATTCGCTGCTGATCGCCGTGCCGCTGGCCTTCCTCGTCGCCGGCGCGATCGGCGTCCTGATCGAGCGCACCATCATCCGCTTCCTTTACGGACGGCCGCTGGAGACGCTGCTGGCCACCTGGGGCCTGTCGCTGGTGCTGCAGCAGGCGGTGCGCACCATGTTCGGTCCCACCAACCAGGAGGTCGGCAATCCTTCCTGGATGAGCGGCGCCTTCGATCTCGGCCAGATCACCATCACCTACAACCGGCTGTGGATTCTCTGCTTCACGCTGGCCGTGTTCGCGATCCTGCTGGCGATGCTGCGCTACACCGCGCTGGGCCTCGAGATGCGGGCGGTGACGCAAAACCGCCGAATGGCGGCCTCGATGGGGATCGCGACCTCGCGGGTCGACGCGCTGACCTTCGGCCTCGGCTCGGGCATCGCCGGGATCGCCGGCGTCGCGCTGTCGCAGATCGACAACGTCAGCCCCAATCTCGGCCAGGGTTACATCATCGACAGCTTCATGGTGGTGGTGTTCGGCGGAGTAGGTAACCTGTGGGGCACGCTGGTCGGCGCGCTCACGCTC
>JBAUUA010001375.1:0-4585 GCA_049582465.1 Bradyrhizobium sp.
TGAAGAACGGCGGCAAGGTGCTGGGCAGCGTGCGCCATCCGCTCAACACCTCGGACTTCTCCTCCTTCCTGTTGCAGGCCCAGGCCTCGAAGGCCAAGGTGATCGGACTTGCCAACGCCGGCGGCGATACCGTCAATGCGATCAAGCAGGCGGCCGAATTCGGGATCATGAAAGGCGGGCAGAAGCTGTCGCCGCTGCTCGCCTTCGTCACCGACATCGACAGCATCGGGCTCGAGACCGCGCAGGGGCTGTTGCTGGCCGAAGCCTTCTACTGGGACCTCAACGACGAGACCCGCGCGTTCTCCAAGCGCTTCATGGAGCGCGTCAAGCGGCCGCCGACCTCGGCGCAGGCCGGCGTCTATTCGTCGGTGACGCATTATCTGCAGGCCGTGAAGGCCGCGGGCACCACCGATTCGGCCGCCGTCATGAAGGCCATGAAGGACACGCCGATCAACGATTTCTTCGCCAAGGGCGGCCGCATCCGCGAGGACGGCCGCATGGTGCACGACATGTATCTGTTCGAGGTCAAGAAGCCCTCGGAATCGAAGGGACGCTGGGACGACTACAAGCTGCTCGCAACCGTGCCGGGCAACGAGGCGTTCCAGTCGCTGGAAGCGTCGCGCTGCCCGCTGGTGAAGAAGTGACGGGACCTAACGAACCACAACGAAAGCAAAACCCATGAACGACATCGTCCTCCAGAACCTCGACCAGGGCCTGCTCACCATCACCATGAACCGGCCCGACCGGCGCAACGCGCTCAATCCGGATATGACGCTGGGGCTGGTCGAGGCGGCGCGGCGCGCGGCGGAGGATCACGAGGTCCGCGCGGTGCTCCTGAAGGGCGCGGGCGGCACGTTCTGCGTCGGCGGCGACGTCAAGTCGATGGCGGAGGGGAGGGCGCCGCTGCCATTCGAGGCCAAGAAAACCAATCTGCGGCGCGGCATGGAGGTCTCGCGCATCCTGCATGAGATGCAAAAGCCCGTCGTGGCGCAGCTCGACGGCGCGGCCGCCGGCGCCGGGCTTTCGATCGCGCTGTCCTGCGATCTCCGCGTCGCCAGCGCGTCCTGCAAGATCACCACGGCGTTCGCCAAGGTCGGCCTGTCCGGCGATTACGGCGGCACCTATTTCCTGACGCAAATGCTCGGCAGCGCCAAGGCGCGCGAGCTCTATCTGTTGTCGCCGGTGCTGACGGCGCAGGAAGCGCTCGCGCTCGGCATCGTGACCAAAGTCGTTCCCGACGCCGAGGTCGAGGCGGCGGCGCGGGAACTCGCGATGTCGCTGGCGCAGGGCCCGTCGGTGACGCTCGGCTATATCAAGCGCAACATCAACAACGCCGAGCATCTGTCGCTGGAAGCCTGCTTCGACGCCGAGGCGATGCATCACTCGCGCTCGGGCGAAACCGCCGATCACAAGGAGGCCGCCAAGGCTTTCGTCGAAAAGCGCAAGCCCGTATTTCAGGGCCATTGAGATGGCGAGTTACTTACGGCTGCGGCAGATCTGCCTGGTGGCGCCGCGGCTCGAACCCGTGGTCTCCGATATCGCCGATATCATGGGGCTGAACGTCTGTTACCGCGACGGCAACGTCGCCAAATACGGGCTGGAGAACGCGCTGCTGCCGGTCGACACCATCCTGCTGGAAGTGGTGGCGCCGTTCCGGCCGGGCACCGCGGCGGGACGCTTTCTCGACAAGACCGGTGGCCGCGGCGGCTACATGGCGATCTTCTGCTGCGACGACCCCGACGCGCGCGGCAGGCATGCCAACGGCATCGGCGTGCGCACCGCCAATGTGATCACGCATGCGCCCTATCACGGGGTGCAGCTGCACCCGCGCGACTGCCGCGCGGCGTTCATCGAGTTCAACCACACCGCCGGCAGCGACGACATCCTGGGACCCTATCCGCCGGCGGGTCCCGACTGGCAGAAGTCCATCCGCAAAGATGTTACGCAGGCCTTGACCGGTGTGGAGATGCAGGGCCCGGATCCCCAGGCGTTGGCGGAGCATTGGGGACGCATCCTCGGCATCGCAGTGGGCAGCAATGCCGGCGGCGCGGCGGAATTGAAATTGGCGAACGGCGTCTTCAGCTTCGTCAAGGGCGACAGCGAGATCATGAGCGGGCTGACGTTCAAGGTCGGCGATGTTGCAAAGGTCCTCGGTGCGGCCAAGGCGAAAGGCCGCGCGGTGTCGGGCGATTCGTTTTGGCTTGGCGGGGTGACGTTTCGCCTGGTGGCGTGAGCAACGAGGGTTGCAAAAATCTCTACGTCGTCCCTGCGAAAGCAGGGACCCATAACCACCGATGTCGGTGATGAAGCAAAGCCGTCTGACACCGAACCCAAGCCGAGAAGCCGCGGCGTATGGGTCCCTGCTTTCGCAGGGACGACAGCTTTCAAGCCCTACCGCCCCTTGAAATTCGCCACGCGGCGCTCGGCGGTGGCCTTGACGCCTTCCTTGAAATCCTCGGTGGCGCGCAGGCGCGACTGTTCGGCGAGTTCATGGTTGGTCGCGGCGAGCACGCGGTCGGCGAGGCCGGCGCGCATGGTGGCGCGGGTCGAGAGCAGGCCAAGCGGGGAACACTCGGCGATTTCTGCGGCTAGCTTCATGGCTTCAGCGCGGACCTGATCCTGCGGCACGCAGACATTGGCAAGTCCCATGCGGGTCGCTTCCTCGCCGGTGACGCGGCGGCTGGTGTAGAAAATCAGCTCGGCGTTGTTCTTGCCGACCAGTTCGGGCAGCGTCGTCGTCAGGCCGAAGCCCGGATGAAATCCGAGCTTGGTGAAGTTGGCGGAGAAGCGCGCTTCCGGGCAGGTGACGCGGAAATCGGCCGACACCGCAAGCCCCAGCCCGCCGCCGATGGCCGCGCCGTGCACGGCCGCCACGATCGGCTTCTTGGCGCGGAAGATGCGCACCGCGTGCAGATAGAGGCTGTTGATCGAGCCGAGGCTGTCGGCCGGATCGCCTTTGGCTTTCCCCTGGGCCTCGCGCGCCTCCTGCGCCTGCCGCGCCGGATCGTTGAAATTGGCGCCGGCGCAGAACGCCTTGCCCTGCGCGGCGAGGACCGAGGAGCGGATTTCGATATCCCTGTCGAATTCCTCCAGCGCGTCCGCGATCTGGTTGATCAGGGAAATGTCGAAGAAATTCAGCGGCGGCCGCTGGATCTCGATGGTGCCGACATGGCCGACCTTTGCGACGCCGATGTCCGTGAACTTGCTCATGGGATGATCCTCGATTGAAATTGAATCTGAACGAAGGCCGGTCCACGCGCCTAGCGCAAGCCGAGCCCGCGCGCGATGATGCCGCGCAGCACCTCGGTGGTGCCGCCCTGGATCGTCAGCTTCGGCGCGGTCTTGATCGCGAACGACAATTGCTTTTCCAGCGTTTCATGGTTGGTGGCGTTCTCGTCGACGAAGGCGGCGAGGTCGCGCACCCGGTGCGGCAATTGCTGCTCCCACACCGTGCCGATGTCCTTGACGATGGAGGCTTCCACCACCGGCTCCTTGCCGGCCTGCAGCATGCCGGCGACCGACACCGACATTCGCCGCATGGTGTGCAGCTGTGCGACCAGGCGGCCGATGCCTTCGGCGCTGCGGGTGTCCGGATTTTTTCCGACCGCGCGCACGAGCTCGGTGAGTACGTAATAGGTTTCGAGAAAACGCTCCGGCCCCGAGCGCTCATAGGCGAGTTCCGATGTCGCCTGCTTCCAGGCGCCGTCGATTTCGCCGAGCACATGATCGTCGGGCATGAAGGCGTCGGTGAACACCACCTCGTTGAATTCGAACTGCCCGGTGATCTGGCCGATCGGGTTGACCTTGATGCCCGGCGTCTTCATGTCGACCAAAAATTGCGTCAGCCCGTGACGGCGGTTTTCCTTGGTGGAGGGCGAGGTGCGGAAGATCGCGATCATGTAGTCGGCGATATGGGCCGACGAGGTCCAGATCTTGGTGCCGTTGATCAGCCAGCCACCATCGGTTTTGGTGGCCTTGGTCTTTGCCGCGAACAGGTCCGAGCCGGAATTCGGCTCGCTCATGCCGATGGCAAAGCAGACTTCGCCCCGGCAGATGCGCGGCAGGATGTCCGCCTTGATGCGCTCGGGGGCGTATTTCAACAGCACCGGGCCGCTCTGCCGGTCGGCGACGAAAAAGCGCCGCGTCGGCGCATTCGCAACGCGCATTTCTTCGGTCACCACGTAACGCTCGAGGAACGAGCGCTCGTGGCCGCCATATTGCTTCGGCCAGGTCATGCCGATCCAGCCGCGCTCGCCGACCCTTCGGGAAAACTCCCTGGCGTTGGCGTCCTCGCGGTTGGGCTTGAACGGGTTGAAGGTGCCGGCCGCGATCTCGTCGGCGAGAAACGCGCGCACTTCCTTGCGCAGTTTTTCGCATTCGGGCGGCAGGCGGATCGGATCGAAACGAAGGGCTGCGGTCATGTCAAATCTCGACTTTCGTAATTTCTTGGCCGGATCAGCGCGAGGCGACCAGCGGCCACAATTCGTCGGCGCCGCGCGCGGTGACGAGCTTGCCGAGCTCCACCGCCCAATAGCTCTCGGAACCGAAATCGTCGCGCCAGGCGAGCGCGCGCAGGGTGTAGCGA
>JBAUUA010001376.1:0-6389 GCA_049582465.1 Bradyrhizobium sp.
CCGAACAGCAGCACGAACACAAGGCCGGAAATCACCGGGCTGACCGAGAACGGCAGGTCGATCAGCGAGATCAGGAAGGTTTTGCCGCGGAAATCGAATTTCGCGATCGCCCAGGCCGCGACGACGCCAAACACCAGATTGAGGCCGACGGAAATCGCCGCCACCAACAGCGTCAGCCGGATCGCCGATAGCGCTTCCGGATCGGACAGCGCTGAAAAATAGGCGCCAATCCCCTTTGAAAAGGCCTGCGCGAACACGACGACCAGCGGCAGCACGACGAAGACGGTAAGGAAAATCACCGCCATCGCGATGATGACGATGCGAACCGGCCGCGGCTCGGTCCGCAGATCGTCCCGGGCGGCGCTCATCGAAAGTTGGGGCTGCTTCATCGGCTTCAGTTCCTAATGCGCCGGGACGCGCAGCTGCGCCCAGCGCTGCACGCGGTTGACCGCGAAGATGATCAGGAAGGATGCCACCAGCATGACGACGGCGATTGCGGTCGCATCCGCATAGCGGAATTCCGAGAGCCGGATCACGATCAAAAGCGGCGCGATCTCCGATACATTCGGCAGATTGCCGGCGATGAAGATCACCGAGCCGTACTCGCCGACGGCGCGCGCGAAGGCCAGTGCAAAGCCCGTCAGCAGCGCCGGAACCAGGCTCGGCAGGATCACCTTGGTGACCGTATGCCAGCGGTTGGCGCCGAGACTGGCGGCGGCCTCCTCGATCTCGACGTCGAGGTCGAGCAGCACCGGCTGCACCGTCCGCACCACGAAGGGAATGCCGATGAATATCATGGCGACGAAGATCCCGATCGGCGTGAACGCCACCTTGATGCCGAGTTCGGCGAGCGGGGCGCCGAGCCAGCCTTTTTGCGCAAACAGCGAGGTCAGCGCGACGCCAGCGACCGCGGTCGGCAGCGCGAAGGGAACATCGACGATGGCGTCGAACAGCCGGCGGCCCGGAAAGCGGTAGCGCACCAGCGCCCAGACGATGATCGTGCCCATCACCAGATTGACGCACGCTGCGGCAAAGGCGAGCCCGAACGAAATCCTCAGCGCGTTGAGGGTGCGGCGGCTGGTGAGGATGCCCCAGAACTGATCGGGGCTCAGCTCGAAGGTCTTGAGGAACAGGGCTGCAAGGGGGATCAGGACGATGACGGAGAGCCAGGTCAGCGTCAGCCCCATGGTGAGACCGAACCCCGGCAAGGTGCTGCGTCGGCCTCCGCTCACAATGCCCCCTGTTTCCGCTTCGCTATTCAGTTCTTGTAGATCTGGTCGAAAATGCCGCCTTCGCCGAAGTGTTCCTTCTGCGCCTTGGTCCAGCCGCCGAACAATTCGTCGATCGTGAACAATTCGACCTTTGCGAACGAGCTTTCGTATTGCCTGGCGATCTCCGGATCGCGCGGACGATAGGAATTGCGCGCGGCAATCTCCTGGCCTTGCCTGCTGTACCAGTATTTCAGGTAGGCTTCGGCGACCGCGCGGGTGCCTTTCCGGTCGGCGACCGCATCGACGACCGCCACCGGCGGCTCGGCGAGAATGGACAATGGCGGCGACACGATCTCGAACTTGTCCTTGCCGAATTCGCGCTGCGCGAGAAACGCCTCATTCTCCCAGGCCAGCAGCACGTCGCCGACGCCGCGTTCCACGAAGGTCACGGTCGAGCCGCGCGCGCCGGTGTCCAGCACCGGCACATTCTTGTAGAGATCGTCGACGAATTGCCTGGCCTTGTCGGCTGAGCCGAATTTCTTCAGGGCATAGCCCCATGCGGCGAGATAGTTCCAGCGCGCGCCGCCCGATGTCTTCGGGTTCGGCGTGATGACGCTGACGCCGGGCTTGATCAGATCATCCCAGTCCCTGATACCCTTGGGATTGCCCTTGCGCACCAGGAACACGATGGTCGAGGTGTAGGGCGAGGCATTGAGCGGCAGCCGCTTCTGCCAGTCGGCAGCAACGAGACCCTTCGCGGCGATGGCATCGATATCATAGGCCAGCGCCAGCGTGACGACATCGGCCTGCAGGCCGTCGATCACGGCACGCGCCTGCGACCCGGAGCCGCCATGCGACTGCTTGATCTCGACGCTCTTGCCGGTTTCCTTCTGGTAGGCCGATGCGAATGCCTTGTTGAAATCCACATAGAGCTCACGGGTCGGATCGTAGGACACGTTGAGCAGCGTGACGTCGGCGGCAAACGCCGAGCCTGCCCAGAGCAGCACGGCGGTGACAGGCAACATGCGACGGAACATCCCAATCTCCACTCCGCCTGACGACTTCATTGTCATCGAAGGCGAGGATATCAGTCAGGTCAATGCGACACGAAGTCAACGAAACCGCATTTCATTGTTCGCGCCGTCGCAACGTCACTGTGCTACGAAGTCTTGGCCGTATGGATGCCGCATTCTGTCTTGGCGCGGCCGCGCCAGCGGCCGGCGCGCGCGTCTTCGTCCGTCGAGCTCCGGCTGGTGCAGGGCATGCAGCCGACCGACAGATAGCCGGACTTCACGAGCGGGTGCGGCGGCAGGTTTGCACGCGCATAGATCGCCTCGATCTCTTCGCGCGCGACGTTGGCGAAGGGATTGAATTTCAGCCGGGCGCCATCCTGCTCGACGACGGGGATGTCGGCACGCAAGCCGCCCTGAAAACGCTTGCGGCCGTTGATCCAGGCACCGAATGGTTCCAGCGCGCGCGCCAGCGGCTCGACCTTGCGAATGCGGCAGCAGGCGTCGGGATCGGAGAACCACAATTCGCGGTCCGGATCCTCGCGGTTCAGCGCCTCCTCGAGCGGCTTGATGGAGCGGACATCGCGCAGGCCCAGCGCCGCGATCAGGGTATCGCGATAGGCAAGCGTCTCCTCGAACAGCCATCCGGTGTCGAGAAAGACCACGGGGATCGCGGGGTCGATATCGGCCATCACCTTCAACAGTGCCGCCGATTCGGTGCCGAACGAAGACACCAGCGCGAGATGCTCGCGGCCGACGGTCCGCAACGCGGTCGCAATCACTTCCGCCGGTGAGGCATGGCGCAGCACACGATCGAGCTCTTCGGCCGGCGGCAAAACCCGCGACGTCGCGGGCGAGGCCTGATGGACAATGGCATTCATGGATTGGCGCTTTCCGAATGGCGCAGCATCATCCGCCGGTGCAGCGCCGTCATGCGGCCGTCGCCGGTCGGCTGATAGAACACCGAATAGCGCTTGACGGTATTGGCAAAGGCTTCGGCGTCGGCGGGCTTCTTCACATCGAACGCGTCGAACCCGGCGCGTATCATGAACAGGAACTGGTCGCGCAGCACCTGGCCGGTGGCGCGCAACTCGCCGCGATAATTGTAGCGTTCCCGCAAGAGGCGCGCCTGGCTGTAGGCGCGGCCGTCGCGGAAAGTCGGAAACACCAGGGCGACCACCGCGAGCCGGTCGAGATACGGCACGAGATCGTCGAGGTCGCGGTTGTTCGGCCAGATCACGCCGGTCTTCCCGACCCGGCGCGAGAGAGTTTCCGCGTCGCCGAGAAACCGCGCCGACGAGATCAGGATCGCGCCATCGCCGGGAATCCCGGCGTCGTCGGCGAGGTGGACGAACTCGTCGCCGGTTATCTTTCCGTTCTTAACGAGTGGCATAGACGCGCTCCCTGAAAGGTTCGACGCCGAGCCGCTTCACCGTGTCGACGAACAGCTCGTCGGGACGGGCGCGCAGCGCGAGATAGGCCTCGACGATGTCCTCGACGACGTCGGCCACGTCACCATAGGGCACCGCGGGTCCGATCAAGGCGCCGAGTTCGGCGTTCTCGTCGGCGCGGCCGCCGATCGTGATCTGATAGAATTCCTCGCCGTTCTTCTCGACGCCGAGGATACCGATATGGCCGACATGATGATGGCCGCAGGCGTTGATGCAGCCGGAGATATTGATGTGCAGCCGCCCGATCAGGTCGGCAGTGTCGTGATTGGCGAAGCGCCGGGTCAATTCCTGCGCGATCGGGATCGAGCGCGCGTTGGCAAGCGAGCAATAATCGAGCCCGGGGCAGGCGATGATGTCGGAGACCAGGTTGACGTTCGGCGTGGCCAACCCGATCTTGTCGAGCGCCGCCCACAGCGCCGGCAGGTCGCGCTTGGCGACATGGGGCAGCGCCAGGTTCTGCTCGTGGCCAACGCGGATTTCGCCGAACGAATATTTGTCGGCGAGATCGGCAAGCGCGTCCATCTGGTCGGCGGTGGCATCGCCGGGCGGCCCGCCGATCGGCTTGAGCGACAGCGTCACGATGGCGTAGCCCTGCACCTTGTGCGTGAACACCGAATTCTTGCGCCAGCGCTCGAAAAGCGGGTCGGCCGCCGCCTTCTTCAATTCCTCCGGCAGATGCGGGAGTTTTTCGTAGGCCGGATAGGAAAAGCGCGAGCGGATGTCCTCGATCATGGCATCGTCCAGCGTCAGCGCGGTGTCGCTGTCGCGCATCTGTTGCCACTCGTCCTCGACTTCCCTCGCGAATTTCTCGATCCCGAGCTCGTGCACCAGGATCTTGATGCGCGCCTTGTAGATGTTGTCGCGCCGGCCGTACTGATTGTAGACGCGCAGGATGGCCTCGACATAGCTCAGGAGGTCGTGGCCGTGCACGAATGGCTTGATGGTCTTGGCGATGAACGGGGTGCGGCCGAGCCCGCCGCCGACCAGCACCTCGAAGCCGGTCTCGCCTTCTGCATTCCGGTGCAGCCGCAACCCGATGTCGTGGATCTTGATCGCGGCGCGATCATGCGGCGAGGCGGTAATCGCGAATTTGAACTTGCGCGGCAGGAACGAGAATTCCGGATGCAGCGTGGTGTATTGCCGCAGCAGTTCGGACCAGATCCGGGGATCCTCGATCTCGCCCGGTGCCACGCCGGCCCATTGATCCGAGGTGACGTTGCGGGTGTTATTGCCCGAGGTCTGCATGGCGTGGATGCCGACTTCGGCGAGATCGCCCAGCGCATCCGGTAGTTCGGCGAGCTTGATCCAGTTGAATTGGATGTTTTGCCGGGGGGTGAAATGGCCGTAGCCGTGGTCGTAGCGGCGCGCGACATGCGCCAGCCGCCGCAACTGCGTCGACGACAGCGTGCCGTAGGGGATCGCGATCCGGAACATGTAGGCGTGCAGCTGCAGATAAACGCCGTTCTGCAGCCGCAGCATCTTGAATTCGTCCTCGGTGAGTTCGCCGGACAGCCGGCGCTTCACCTGGTCGCGGAATTCCTCCACGCGTTCGTTGATCAGCGTGCGATCGAGTTCGTCATATGCGTACATGGTGAATTGGCCTTATGCCGGAACCGGCAGATCGATGGTGACGCCCTGCAGCCTTATATGTTCGCGCAGATTGCCGGGCTTGATCTTGCCGCTTTCCTTGATTTCGACCGGCGCGATATAGGCGCCGACCGCGCCGACATCGTCGGCGACGGACTCAGCGAGCAGCGCGCGGGCCTCGTCGGACGTGCGGACGATCGCGGCGTCCGACAGTTTCGCCGACCAGTCCTGCCGGGCGGTGCGGTAGATCACGATGCCGTCCCAGGTGCGGTTGGCGGTGACCACCGACGGGCCGGTGATCCTGATTTTCTTCTGTTCGAGAGGGGAGGTCATTCTGCAGCTTCCAATAGTTCGGAGATGACTTGATAAGGGTTGGAATGGCGCCATGGGGCGGAATGCGCGACCACGTCGCCGATGATGAGAATGGCGGGACCGCCGTCGATCTGTTCGATCAGATCGGGCAACCGGTCGAGCGTGCCGACAGCGGCCTGCGCATCCGGCCGGCTCACCCGCGCAAACACGCCGACCGGGGTTTGCGGCGAGCGGCCCGCGGCCAACAAACCGGCGCGGACTGACGGCGCTGCGGTCATGCCCATATAGACCACGACCGTCATCTTCGTATCGGTCAGCGTCGACCAGTCGACGGTTTCAGCGTCCTTTGCCTTGTGCGCGGTGAGGAAGGTGATGCGCAGCGCCTCGTGGCGGAAGGTCAGCGGCACTTCGAACTGCGCCGCCGCGCCGAGGCCAGCGGTAATGCCGGGAATGATCGAATAGGCGACGCCGGCCTTGCGCAGGGCTTCGACTTCCTCGCCGCCACGGCCGAACACGAAGGGATCGCCGCCCTTCAGCCGCACGGCGCGCTGGCCGGATTTCGCGGCCTCGATCATCAGACTGTTGATGGCGTCCTGGCCGATGCCGGGCTTGCCGACGCGGCGGCCCACGGCAACGCGCGACGCATCGCGGCGGGCACGATCGAGCACCTCTGGCGAGACCAGTTCGTCGTAGAACACCACGTCGGCATCCTGCAGCGCGCGCAGCGCCTTGACGGTGAGCAAGTCCGGATCGCCGGGACCGGCGCCGACCAGCGTCACCCGGCCCTCGGCCTTGCCATCGTCTTGCGCGCCGGCAAA
>JBAUUA010001377.1:0-5200 GCA_049582465.1 Bradyrhizobium sp.
CTCAGACTGCGCGGTCCGAGCGGCGCGCGAGACGAGTTCCTGCTCGCGGCCACCGCCCAGAACCTGAGGAAGCTCGCAAAGCTTCGAGCGATGCCAGCCGCTTGCCCCGCACCGGCATGACGGCTCCAAAGGAATTGGCGCCGATGCCGGCGCGATTCTGAGACAACACCCCAAAAAATAGACTCTCGCCCCGAAAACCGAGGCCCCCGAAACGAAGCAACGACTAAATCAACAATATCCGCCAGTAGCAGCCGCTCGAAGTCGTCCCTGGGTGAGATCCAGCTTGGCCGCTCGGCCTTGTCGGTCTGCGACAACTGCGGTCAATTCCGATTCTCCATCATCCGACGGGCACCGTGGCGTGCTTACTTCCTCAGCCTCAAGCTCAATTACGAGCGGATAACGCCTTATCGACTTTTCCATCGTCAGTCACGCCAACGCCGTAGTCCTGAAGTGCTCGCTCCCTGCTTACATAGCCGAGTTGTACATCGCGAATGACGTCATCGACCGGGCGGTCTAACGGATCGCCGCAGCCACCGCCACCCGCCGTCAGGAAGGTCACATGCGTGCCTTTCTCTACGGGCATCTGCGTGACCTTGGTGATCGACACCGGACCCGCCCCAGGCGCCTCCAGCGTGACCGAACCGACCTCCGCGGACTTACCTCCGAATAGGCCCCATGGCGGACAGGTGGTGCGCTCCCACGCCACCGTCAGATTGGCGTCGTCGAGCACTGTGCAGCGGCGCACGGTGCCGAGCCCCCCGCGGTGTTTTCCCGCGCCGGCGGAATCGGTGCGCAGCGAAACCTCCTCGACCCGGATCGGATAGAGCGCCTCCACGATCTCGACCGGGATGTCCTTGCAATCGCCGTGAGACATGGTTTTGAAAGGCCCGCTGCCGTCGCCGCCCTGCGACGCGCCCCAGCCACCATGCGCGGTGTCGTTGTAGTTCCACATCCTGCCGCCGGCGCGGCGCCCGGTGAACTGAATCGAGTTTTGCGCCGCATGGTGCGCGGCCGCGACATTATCCGGCACCGCCTTGCCGAAGGCCTTGATCAGGCCATCGATGACGGTGGCCATGATGACATTGAACCGCGCCATCGGCGCGCCCTGGCCGGCGCTCAGGATCTTGCCAGGCGGCAGGATCACCTTGAGCGGACGAAAGCAGCCCTCGTCCGAATGTAGGTCGGGTATCAGCGCGTATTTGTACGCGACCTTGGCCGCGGTGATGCCGCCGCCCACCATTCCCGCGTTGTACGGCCCCTTCACCTGATCAGCGATGTCGCTGAAATCGATCGTCACCTCGTCCTTTTCGATGATGACCTTGAAGTTGAACGGCAGGCGCCGGTCCATTTCGATACCGTCATTGTCCAGCCAGCAGGAGGCTTCATAGGTGCCATCGGGCACCTGTTCAATCCGCTTGCGCGCAAGCACCTCGGATCGCACCCAGCGTTCGTCGATGGTCGCCTTGATAGTATGCCAGCCGTAGCGCGACATCATCTCCTTGAGACGTTGTTCACCGAGCCGGCACGCCGCGAGCTGCGCCTGAAGATCGCCAATGGTGATTTCCGGAATCCGGCTGTTCCTGGCGATCATCCGCAGAATCTGCTCGTCGTCCTTGCCGGCGTTGCAGAATTTCAGAGCGGGAAACTGCACCCCCTCCTGAAAAATATCCGTGCTGCTGCTGGTCATCATCGAACCGAACACCGCGCCGCCGATATCGGTCCAGTGGGCGCGCACCGTGATGAAGGCAATCAGGTTCTTGCCGTCTTCGCCGAATACCGGCGTATACATCGTCACATTGTTGAGATGCTGACCGCTGGCTTCGGGGTCGTTGGTGACGAAGGCATCGCCCGTACGGATGGTTTCGATGGGGTGCGCATCCAGGACCGACTTCAAGGGTGCGCCGATGTCCGCCAGGAATATCGGCAGGCCCCCGGTTCCCTGACAGATCAACTGACCGTCCGCGGCAATGATCCCGACCGCAAAATCCTTGTATTCGTAGATCATCAGACTGTACGACGTGCGCGTCAGATTGGTCTCGAGCTCGCTGGCAATCGCGCGCAGCAGAAAATCGATGACTTCGAAAGCAATCGGATCAACCTTCATCCTCGGCTGGATGTTCATTGCGCCAACACTCCTGCGCTCTCCGGCTGCTGCGCCGAGACGGCATGCCTGGATGCCACCTGAATGACGATATTGCCCAGATCGTCGATTTCGCCGCGATCGCCCGGGGCAATCACCGTCGTCGAGCCCGTCTCCACCACGATCGCGGGTCCCGAAAGCCGCTGACCGGCGGCCAGCGCCTCGCGCTGATACACCGGGCACTCCACCCAGTCGGTCTCCTCGAAATATGTCTTTCGGCTCGTCACCGGCTTTGCCGCGCCCGAGGATTTCGGCCTAAAACTTTCAAGGCGGGGTTTTTCGACCAGGCCGTCCAGAACCACCCGCAGCGTCACCAGTTGAAGCTTGCCGCGCGGATCGGCGTGACCGTATCGCTGCGCATACATCTTCATGAATTTTTCGCGCAATTCCTCCTTTGCGGAATCGGATTTAAAGGCCGCCGACGCCGGGGTCCGGACGGCGTGCTCCTGGCCGGCGTAACGAACGTCGATGAAGCGGGAGATTTCGACGGTCTGCAGCAGCGGCGCCGCCCGGCGCAGCCGCTCGCGCGCGGCTTCTTCCATCTTGATGAACTGCGCCTCGATCTCGGCGCCGTCGGCCGTATCAAGATCCGCTATGAAGGTCTGGGCGTTGTCGAAGCGGATGTCGGCCAGCAACATGCCCCAAGCCGAGAAGTGACCGGGCAGCGGTGGCACCAGCACCGTCGGAATCGATAATTCACGGGCGATCGCGCTGGCATGCAGCGGCCCCGCACCGCCGCTCACGATCAGCACGAAATCGCGCGGATCATGGCCTCGCTCGATGCTGATCCGCCGCACCGCCGCCGACATGGTAACGACCGCGAGCCGGATAATGCCGCTGGCGATCCGGACGTCTGAGACGCCAAGGGGAACTGCGATCTTGTCATGAATCGCCTGCCTGGCCGCTTCGGTATCCAGCGCCATTTCCCCGCCGAGCAGCCCGCTGGGCGCCAGGCGTCCCAGCGCCGCATTGGCGTCGGTGATGGTCGGCTCTGTGCCGCCCCGGCCGTAGCAGACCGGGCCAGGTTCGGCGCCCGCGCTGCGCGGTCCGACCTTCAGGGAGCCAGCCGCATCGAGGTAGGCGATGCTGCCGCCGCCCGCGCCCACTTCGATGATGTCGACCACGGGCACTTGCACCGGATAGCCGTGTTCGTAGCCGCCGACGTAATAGATGTCCGCGACCTCGATCCGCCCGTTGTTGATCAGCGTGCACTTGGCCGTGGTCCCGCCCATGTCGAACGAGATCGCGTTCTTGTAACCGAGCCGCCGTGACAGCGCGGCGGCGGCTACGGCGCCGGCGACCGGACCGGACTCCAGCAGATAGACCGGATGCTGCGCGGCGAGATCGCCGGTCATGACGCCACCGTTCGACTCCATCAGCAGCAACGTGCCGGACAGCCCGGCTTGGCCGAGACGACTCTGCAGCGCCTCCAGATAGCGCTCCATGCGCGGTCCGACGTAGGCATTGACGACCGAAGTCGATGTCCGCTCGTGCTCGCGCCATTCGCGCGACAGCTCATGCGACAGCGAAACGAACCGCTCTGACTTCGCGCGCAGATACGTGCCGACCTGCCGCTCATGGTCCGGATTGCGGTAAGCGTGCAGCAGGCACACCGCGACCGCCTCGATGTTCTGCTCCTTGAGGACCTGCAATATCCGGTCCAGCTCCGCCGGCGCGACCTCCGCGATTTCATTGCCCTGTCCGTCCATCCGCGCGCTGATCTCGAAGCGAAGATCGCGCGGCACCAGCGGCGCCAGCCGCCGGTAGAACAGGTTGAAGGAATCCGGGCGGTTGCCGCGCCCGAGTTCGAGGCTGTCGCGGAATCCCCTGGTCGTGATCAAGGCGGTGCGGGCGCCGCTGCGCTCGAGCACAGTGTTGATCGCCGTCGTCGTGCCGTGTTTGACATAGGCGGTTCCGGCGAGATCGACCTCGACCTGATCGAGGGACTGGAAGATGCCGGCAGTGATATCCCTCGGCGTCGTCAGCACCTTGGCGGTACGAACCTCGCTGGTGCGGGAGTCGTAAACGACTAGATCGGTAAACGTGCCACCGACATCGACGGCAACCGAGATCGATCGATCGCCGGCACCCGGCGTAACGCTCCTGAGTGACATTGCGTGGTCCTGTTGTTCTTCCTGGAGCTTCTCGCCGGTGCCGCCCCGGCGATCGGCGCGCCGCTGTGGCCGGGCGTCCTAAAGGCGCTCGTCCTCGATCACGTTGCGCAAGGTGCCGACGCCTTCGATGATCACCTCGGCGACGTCGCCCGGCTTCATGAAGACCTGCGGATTCCGGGCAAACCCGACGCCGCCCATTGTGCCGCTCGCGATCAGGTCGCCGGCCCGGAACGGCATCCATTCGGTCACATAGGCGATCACTTGGGCGATCGAATGGATCATGTCCCTGGTGTTCGCCTTCTGCATGGTTTGGCCGTTGAGGCGCATTTCGATATCGAGATTTTCCGGATCCTTGATCTGGTCGGCCGTCACCAGCCACGGCCCGATAGCGCCAGTCTTCTCGAAGTTCTTGCCCGGATTGATCTGCCGGCTGTGCCGCTGGTAGTCGCGCAGGCACGCTTCGTTCAGGCAGGAGTAGCCGAACACATAGTCGAGCGCCTTTTCTTCCGGGACATAGCGTCCAGTATCCTTGCCGATCACGGCCAACAACTCGGCCTCGTAGTCCAGCTGCGTCGAGACCTTTGGGCGAAAGATCGGCTGGCGATGCGCCGTGAGCGATTCCGGCCAGCGCGCGAAAATCATCGGCCGCTCAAATCCCTTGTCCGTCCGATCGAGCTGGCGGTTCGCCTCGCTGATGTGATCGTGATAGTTCAGCCCGACGCAGATGATCCGGCTCGGATTTGGCACCACGGGGACCAGCGTTAAATCCTCGAAGAGGAAATCGCCGGGCTGATCATCGACAATCGACTCCGCGATCGGCAGGGCGTCGCCGGCGATGAAATCGACGATGGTCGGGTATGTCCCGCCCATACGGGCAGTCAGATCGACGACCCTGTCGTTCTTTACGGCACCATAATGGATGGAGCCGCGATGCTCATAGCTGACC
>JBAUUA010001378.1:0-1835 GCA_049582465.1 Bradyrhizobium sp.
CGCCACGACCCCTGCGTCGGCATCCGCGCCGTGCCGGTCGGCGAAGCCATGATGGCCTGCGTGCTGGCCGATCATTTCCTGCGTCATCGCGGGCAGGTGGGCGGCTGACGGCACGTCGCGACTGGCTGCTTCGTCATTGCGAGGAGCGTTAGCGACGAAGCAATCCACTCTGTTTCTTGTTTGCTGCGGTATGGATTGCTTCGCTTCGCTCGCAATGACAGCCGGAAACACTTTGCCTGCTGCCCGGAATCCCGCGCGGACGCGCGCATGTTTCCATCGCCTTGACGTTTCCGCAAACAGCGCTGCAAAATGTCAACCTCATGAACGCAACCGAGCTGCAGAATGTCACCGACTGGCTGATTGACGGCGCGAGGTCGGCGACCGCCCCGGCCCGGTTGATGGCGGAGACCTGCGAGCGGCTGGTCGCGGCAGGCTTGCCGCTCTGGCGCGTCGCGGTCTTCGTTCGGACGCTGCATCCCGACATTTACGGTCGTGCCTTCTTCTGGCGGCCGGGAGCCGAGGTCGTCGTCAATCCCGCGGGTTTTGAAGTTGCGGATTCCCCGGAATACCGAAGGAGCCCGCTGGCGATCATGTACGACAGCGGGCGAGAGGTCCGCTATCGCCTCGACGATCCCGAGAGCAAGCGCTTTCCGCTCTTCGACGACATGCGCGGGGAGGGTGTCACCGACTACATCGCGCTGCCGCTCCTGTTCATCGACGGCTCGACCCACGGGTCGAGCTGGACCACCAATCAGCCCGGCGGCTTTGGCGATGACGAACTGGCCGCGCTGCGAACGATCGTGAGGCCGCTGACGCGGATCATCGAGATCGTCAACCTGCGCCGCACCTCGTTGAGCCTGCTCGACAACTATGTCGGCAACAGCGCCGGCGAGCGCATCATGGGCGGCCAGATCCGCCGCGGCCACACCGATACCATGCATGCCGCGATCTGGCTGTCGGATCTGCGCGGCTTCACCGCGTTGTCGGACCGGCTGCCGGCCGAGACCGTGGTGGATATCCTCAATCACTACTTCGATTGCCAGGTGTCGGCGATCCGCGCCCATGGCGGGGAGGTCTTGAAGTTCATGGGCGACGGGCTGCTCGCGGTGTTCCCGATCGCGGAAGCGGAAGGCGACAGTCCCCGCGTGTGCGCCCACGTGCTCGAAGCCGCCCGCGAATCCCGCGCCAGCGTCGCGGCCCTGAATTATCCGATCGGAGAGACCGTCGAGCGCTTCCGCTTCGGGGTCGCGCTGCATGTCGGCAAGATTCTCTACGGCAATATCGGCGGCGGCAATCGGCTCGACTTCACCTGTATCGGCCCCGCCGTCAATCTCGCGGCACGGCTGGAAAAGATCGCCGGCCGCCTCAACCGTACCATCGTGGCGTCGGAAGGGTTTGCCGGCATATGCTCCGGCGGCTGGGCCGAACTCGGCGAATTTCCGATCGCGGGATTTACCAGGGCCGAGCGCGTCTACGGACTGGTGGACGAAACGCCAGTGAACTGAACGTCTATTCCTCCGGCTCGGTGGTGAACAGCAGCGGATAGCCCTTGGCGCGGCCGGCGTCGGTGGCCCGCGTTGCCTTGGTCTCGGCCACGTCCTTGGTGAAGACGGCGACCACGCAGACGCCGCGCTGGTGCGCCGTGATCATGACCTTGTGGGCCTGATCCTCGGTCATGCGGAATTCGGCCTTCAGAACCGTGACGACGAATTCGCGGGGCGTGAAATCGTCGTTGACGAGGATGACCTTGTGCAGGCGCGGCCGTTCGGTCTTGGTCCGCACCTTGGTTTTCGGCTTGGTGACGGCATCAGTCATTGCGGCGGCATCCCTGATAC
>JBAUUA010001379.1:0-8800 GCA_049582465.1 Bradyrhizobium sp.
ACCCAGGCGATTTCGCTCGGGATCTGCTTGTCGAGATCGGTCAGGGCGCTCGCCCCATTATCGAGTTCGGCGCGGCCTTCGGGCAACAGCACCGCCTGCCCGGTGTCGAAAAATACTTCCGACTGGAACACGAAACGGTCGCCGACGATCCTTATGTCCGGCCGGTTGCCGAGGATGGCGCGAAGGCGCCCGAAGAATTCCGAGCGGTAGCGCGACAATTCCTGCACCCGTTGCGCCAGCGCGACGTTCAGGCGCTGGCCGAGATCGGCGATCTTGTTCTGCGATTCCTTGTCGCGCTGCTCCGATGCGTTGAGCGCCTCTTCGAGTGCTGCAAGCTGGCGGCGCAGCGCGCTGATCTGCTGGTTCAGGACCTCGATCTGCGCCAGCGCTCGTGCCGAGACCGCTTTCTCGGAATCCAGCGCCTTGTTGAGTTCGTTGGCGCGGCCGGCGGCGTCATTGCCGGCGCCGGCGAGGCCCTCATAGAGCCCCCGGATGCGGTCGCGCTCGGATTCGGCAACCGCGAGCCCGGCGCGGAGCTGCGAGACCTGGTCGTCGAGGCTGATCTTGCCGAGTTTTTCCAGCGACAGCAGTTCGTTGAGCTGCGCGATCTTGGCGTTGAGCTGCTCCAGCGCCTTGTCCTTGCCGGTGACCTCCTGCGACAGGAAGAACTGCACCACCAGGAACACCGACAGCAGGAACACGATCGAGAGCACCAGCGTCGACAGCGCGTCGACGAAGCCCGGCCAGTAATTGAAACCGGATTCGCTGCGGCGTGCACGGGCAAGGGCCATCTGATTCTCCGCCGTTCGTCAGCTCTTCTCGGGCTGGCGCGCGAGCCGCTCGAGCAGTTTCTTGATCTCGCGGTTCTGTTCGCCCTGGCCGTCGGCCCATTCGCGGATCATTTGCTGCTCGGTGCGCATGTGCGCGACCAGCCCCTGGATAGCCTCGGCGAGATTGGCCATCGCGGCCGTGGTGCCGCGGCCGGCGCTGCCTTCTTCCAAAGTGAGCCGCAGCCGCTCGACCACGGCCTGCAACTCGCCGGTGGAAACGCCGCCGCCAGTTGAGGCTTCGCCGGAATATCCGCGCACCGTGGAGGCGAGCCAGTCTTCGAGGTCGGTATAGAAGCGGTTCTGCGCCTGGCTCGACTGCAGGTCGAGAAAGCCGAGGATCAGCGAGCCGGCGAGGCCGAACAGCGAGGATGAAAACGAAATGCCCATGCCGCCGAGCGGGGCGGCGAGGCCTTCCTTGAGCGTGTCGAACAGCGCGCCGGCGTCGCCGCCGACCTTCAAGCCGTCGATCACCTTGCCGACCGAGCCTACGGTTTCGATCAGGCCCCAGAAGGTGCCGAGCAGCCCGAGGAACACCAAGAGGCCGGTCATGTAGCGCGAAATGTCGCGCGCCTCGTCGAGCCTCGTGGCGATGGAATCCAAGAGATGCCGCATGGTCTGCTGCGAGATCGACATCCGCCCGGTGCGCTCGCCGCCGAGGATCGCCGCCATCGGCGCCAGCAGCGTCGGATGCCGCTCGGGCGCAAGGCCCGGATCGGCGATGCGAAAATTATTGACCCAGGCGACTTCCGGATAGAGCCGGATCACCTGCCGGAACGACAGGATGGTGCCGATGAACAACACCGCGCCGATCAGGGCGTTGAGGCCGGGATTGGCGAAGAACGCCAGCACGATCTGCTTGTAGAGCACGACCGCGACCAGCGCGCACAGCACCAGGAACACCAGCATCCGCACCAGGAAAATCCGCGGCGTGGACAGTTTGGCGAGTTCGATCTCCATCGCGGAGCGGGAAGAGGGGCCTGTTGGCATTGCCGATGTTTCCGTTGCGAGGAGACCGTTTCGGGACACCAATATGGCACAGCGCGCCCGGGATTAAAGCCAGTTGCAGTCCGATTGGGGCGGAAAAGGGAACTTCGGCGCAAAACCGGCTTGGTGGTTGTGTGTATTTCACAAATCTTCGGCGCCTGAGGCGGATAACGGGGTTTTTTGCATGACGGTCGGGTATCGCCGGGCGTCGGCGCGGGATCGCGCGTCTGTCAATCCCGATAGCTTGCGCGCGCGGTGGATGATCGCCGCCGTGAACGCCGATCTTCGTCCGCTGTTCGCCGAAACGATCGCGCGCCGCTTGGCACCTCGAGCAGTAATCCGGAGCTTGTCGAAGAGGCGGAGCGGATCGTGCGCGATCACTGAGCGGAACCCGCCCCGGCAGCCGAGATGCGGCAGGCGCTCGGCTCAATCGCCGGCGGCGCCTGACAAGACTGCTTTGCGACCACCGCCTGCGACCGGCGGCACCAAAGGCGCTGAATCACGATCGGGTGAGTCGCCAAAAATCGAAACTGTTCAAGGGGTTCCGGTCTGTGACATTGCGCCGCCTCGAAACGTGTTGCGTTGCAGCGGAGCTGATTTAGCGTGTCACAATCGAAGATTTCGGATTCGTTCGGCAGGCCGCGGCGTAGCTTGTCGCGGCCAATGCGGACGGCTGACTGCATGCAAAACTGGGGTCTGACTTGATGAATGGAATTTGCCCGCGGGCGGCTTTCGTCGCATTGATGATGGCTGGTCTCGCGCCGGTGCTCGCGGGCTGCGACGAAGCCATCCCGGCAATGGCGGCAACCGGGGCCGAGCCGGAGGTCGGTGTCGTCACGGTGAAGTCGCAACCTCGCGCCATGGTGCGCGAATTGCCGGGCCGCATCGCGCCCACCCGCGTTGCCGACGTCCGCAGCCGGGTTTCCGGCATCGTGGTCGAACGGCTGTTCGAGCAGGGCACCGAGGTGAAGGCCGGCGACGTGCTCTATCGCATCGACCCGAAACCGTTCGAGGTCGAGCTGCAGGCCAACGAAGCCGCGCTCGCCAAGGCGACGGCGGCGTTCGATCTGGCCGCGCAGCATGCGAACCGGATCGCGACGCTGTACGGCCAGAAGGCGGTGTCGGAAGCGGAGAATGAAAAGGCGGTCGGCGCGATGCGCCAGGCGCGGGCCGAGATCGGCTCCCGCCAGGCCGACGTCGCCCGCGCCCGGCTCAATCTCGATTACGCGACCGTTCGCGCGCCGATCGGCGGCATCGTCGGCGCGGCGCTGGTCACCGAAGGCGCGCTGGTGGTCCAGAACGAGGCGACGAATCTGGCGACCATCCAGCAGCTCGATCCGATCTATGCCGATTTCACCCAGTCGGTGGCGGAGATGAACAAGCTGCGGCGCGCCTTCGACACTGGCGACCTCGAGCGGATCTCGCCCGACGCGGCCAAGGTCCGGCTGGTGCTCGACGACGGAACGGATTATCCGGCGCACGGCAAGTTGCTGTTCTCGGAATCCAAGGTCGACGCCCATACCGGGCAGGTCACGCTGCGCGCGCAGTTTCCGAATCCGAAGCGCGAATTGCTGCCGGGCATGTATATCCGCGTCCTGATCGAGCAGGGCGTCGATTCCGACGCGATCGCGGTGCCGCAGCAGGCGATCCAGCGCGACGCCGGCGGCGGCAGCGGCGTGTTCGTGGTCAAGGACGACGGCCGCGTCGCCTCGCGCAGCGTTCGCACCGGCGCCATGCAGGACGGTCTCTGGCTGGTGAGCGACGGACTGAAGGACGGCGATCGCGTGATCGTCGAGGGCTTCCAGAAATTCGTGCCCGGCGACAAGGTCAAGTCGCAGGCCTGGGTCGATGCCGACGCTTCCGTGGGTTCGTTGCCGGAGCAGCAAGTCACGCAGGCCGGCAGGTAGGCCGGATGTCCAGCTTCTTTATCGACCGGCCGATCTTTGCCTGGGTCGTCGCGCTGTTCATCTGCCTGGTCGGCGCGATCGCGATACCGCTGCTCGCGGTGGCGCAATACCCGATCATCGCTCCGCCCTCGATTTCGATCTCCACCAGCTATCCCGGCGCGTCGCCGGAAAACCTCTACAACAGCGTGACGCGGCTGATCGAGGAGGAGCTGAACGGCGCCAACGGCATCCTGAACTTCGAATCCACCAGCGATTCGCTCGGACAGGTCGACATAACCGCCAATTTCGTCCCGGGCACCGACACCGGCATGGCCTCGGTCGAAGTCCAGAACCGGATCAAGCGCGTCGAGGCGCGGCTGCCGCGCGCCGTGATCCAGCAGGGCATCCTGGTGGAGGAGGCTTCCAGCGCGGTGCTGCAGATCATCACCCTGCGCTCCACCGACGGCAGCCTCGACGAGGTCGGGCTCGGCGATTTCATGATCCGCAACGTGCTCGGCGAAATCCGGCGCATTCCCGGCGTCGGCCGCGCCACGCTCTATTCCACCGAGCGCTCGCTTCGGATCTGGATCGATCCGGCGAGACTGGTCGGCTACGGCCTGACTGCCGACGACGTCACCAGGGCCATCAACGCCCAGAACGCGCAGGTGGCCTCGGGCAGCATCGGCGCCGAGCCGAGCACGCCGACGCAGCGGATATCGGCGCTCGTGCTGGTCAAGGGACAGCTGAGTTCGCCCGACGAATTCGGCGCGATCATCCTGCGCGCCAATGCGGACGGTTCGACCGTCCGGCTGCGCGACGTCGCCCGGATCGAGGTCGGTGGCATGGGCTATCAATTCACCACCCGCCTCAACGGCCGGCCGACCGCGGGCCTTTCGGTGCTGCTGTCGCCGACCGGCAATGCGCTCGCTACCGCCGGCGCCGTCGAGGCCAAGATGAAGGAGCTGTCGCGGTTCTTCCCCGCCAATATCGCCTATGACATCCCCTACAACATCACGCCGGTCGTGAAGGCCTCGATCGAGAAGGTGCTGTCGACGCTGGTCGAGGCGGTGGTGCTGGTCTTCATCGTGATGTTCCTGTTCCTGCAGAATATCCGCTACACCCTGATTCCGACCATCGTGGTGCCGGTCGCGCTGCTCGGCACCTGCGCGACGCTGCTGATCGCGGGTTACTCGGTCAATATGCTGACGATGTTCGCCATGGTGCTTGCGGTCGGCATTCTCGTCGACGATGCCATCGTCGTCGTGGAGAACGTCGAGCGCATCATGGCGGAGGAGGGACTGCCGCCGAAGCAGGCCACGCGCAAGGCGATGTCGCAGATCACCGGCGCCATCATCGGCATCACGCTGGTCCTGATGGCCGTGTTCGTGCCGATGGCCTTCTTCCCGGGCTCGGTCGGCATCATCTACCGGCAATTCTCGGTAACCATGGTGGCCGCGATCGGCTTCTCGTCCCTGCTCGCGCTGTCGCTGACGCCGGCTTTGTGCGCGACGCTGTTAAAGCCGGTAACGGCCGGGCACGGCCATGCCCGCAAGGGCGTGTTCGGCCGCTTCAACCGCGGCCTCGACGCCGTGCGCGACCGCTACACGCGCATCGTCGGACGGTCGCTCCATCGCACCGGCCGGCTGATGCTGATTTACGCGGTGCTTCTGATCGGCCTCGGCTGGGCGTTCGTCCGCCTGCCCGGCGGCTTCCTGCCGGTCGACGACCAGGGTTTCATCACGACCGACGTGCAGACGCCTTCGGATTCCTCCTACGCACGCACCGAGGCGGCCGTGGAAGCGGTCGAGAAGTATCTGGCCCGGCGCGCCGGCGTCGACAATGTGACATTCCTCACCGGCTTCAGCTTCTCCGGCCAGGGCATCAACACCGCGCAGGCCTTCATCGCGCTGAAGGACTGGTCGGAGCGGTCGAAAAAGGATTCGGCCGCTTCGATCGTGGCCGATATCAACAGCGAACTGTCGTCGCTCCGCGACGCCAAGATTTCCGCGCTGCAGCCGCCGCCGATCGACAATCTCGGCAATTCCTCGGGCTTCAGTTTCCGCCTGCAGGATCGCGGGCAAAAAGGCTATCCGGCGCTGGCGAGCGCCGCCGGCCGGCTGATCGCCGACGCCAATGCGAGCGCGGTTCTACAAAAAGTCTTCATCGAGGGGTTGCCGCCGGCGCCGCAGGTCAATCTTGTGATCGACCGCGAGAAGGCGGGCGCCTTCGGCGTCACCTTCGAGGACATCAACAACACCATCTCGACCAATCTCGGCTCGAACTACGTCAACGACTTTCCCAATCGCGGCCGGATGCAGCGGGTGATCGTGCAGGCCGACAAGGACGGCCGCATGAGCGCCGACGACATCCTGAACTACAACGTCAAGAACAGCCGCGGCGAGCTGGTGCCGTTCTCCTCCTTTGCCTCGGTCGAATGGTCGAAGGGGCCGACGCAGATCGCGGGTTTCAACTATTATCCGGCGGTGCGCATCTCCGGCGAAGCGAAGCCGGGCTACACCAGCGGCGACGCCATCGCCGAGATGGAGCGGCTGGCGAACGCCCTGCCGCGCGGCTTCGGCTACGAATGGACCGGGCAATCGCTGCAGGAAAAACTCTCCGGCTCGCAGGCGCCGTTCCTGCTCGGCCTCTCCGCGCTGGTCGTGTTCCTGTTTCTGGCCGCGCTCTATGAGAGCTGGACCATCCCGCTTGCGGTGCTGCTGACGGTGCCGCTCGGCATCTGCGGCGCGGTGCTGGCGGCGACCCTGCGCGGCCTGCCGAACGACGTCTACTTCACCGTCGGCCTGATCACCATCATCGGGCTCGCGGCCAAGGACGCCATCCTCATCATCGAGTTCGCCAGGGATCTGCGCGCGCAGGGCAAGCCGCTGATCGAGGCGACCGTGGAAGCCTGCTCCTTGCGCATGCGTCCGATCCTGATGACGGGGCTCGCCTTCGTCTGCGGCGTGCTGCCGATGGTGGTGGCGAGCGGCGCCGGCGGCGCCAGCCAGCAGGCGCTCGGCACCAGCGTGATGGGCGGCATGATCGCGGTGGTGATCCTGGCGCTGCTGATGGTGCCGGTGTTCTTCGTCGCCGTGCAGCGGTTTTTCGCCGGCGACCGCGAGGCGGTGGAAAAGCCCGCAACGATGGAGCCGCAGGGGGCGCCGGCCCCGATCCAATAACTTGTGATTGCCGGGCTAAAGCGCGAAGCGCGTCTTTGACCCCTCACTTCGCCAGCGGCTTCAAGATCTTCACCAGTTCGGCATGGATCGCTTCATTGCCGCAGATCACGTTGCCGCTTTTCAGCGCGTCGTCATGGCCTTCGATGCCGGAGACGGTGCCGCCGGCCTCGCGCACCATGATCTGGCCCGCGGCCATGTCCCACGGCTGCAGGTTGCGTTCCCAATAGCCGTCGAGGCGGCCGGCGGCGACGAAGGCCATGTCGAGCGAGGCGGCGCCGAACCGGCGCAGGCCCGCCACCTTGGCCTGGATCTCGCTCATCTCGACGCGCGACAGTTCGAGGTCGCCGCGGCCGATATGCGGCAGGCCGCAGGCGATCACGCAGTCGGCGAGGTTGCGGCGGCCGGCCACCCGCAGCCGCTGGTCGTTGAGGAAGGCGCCCTTGCCGCGCTCGGCGATATAAAGCTCGTCATTGGCGGGATTGTAGATCACGCCTGCGATGATGGTGCCCTCGCGCTGCAGGCCGATCGAAATCGCAAACTGCGGAATGCCGTGCAGGAAATTGGTGGTGCCGTCGAGCGGATCGACGATCCAGGTGTGGCTCTTGTCCTGGCCTTCGCGCGCGCCGCCTTCCTCGCCGATGAAGCCGTAGCCCGGCCGCGCCTTGGTGAGGTCCTCCAGCAGCATCTGCTCGGCGCGCTTGTCGGCGAGGCTGACGAAATTGGCCGGACCCTTCAGCGACACCTGAAGGTTCTCGATCTCGCCGAGGTCGCGCTTGAGGCTGCGGCCGGCGCGGCGCGCGGCTTTGACCATGACGTTGATAAGGGCTGAATGCAGCATGATCTCGGCTCAAGGCGACCTGAGCGTCAGGTCTGGGACGGGGCTAAGCGGGGTTTGGACTCTTTATTTGAGCGCGGTCGGACGCAAAACCGGACGCCACTTTTGCTGACCGCGCTCCTAGTGGGTGCCCTGCGGTTACCGTGCCGTCAAGGTCGGATTGCCCAGCCATCTGCGTGCGCCGGCCTCCACCTTGGCGCGGTCCTCCGGGCTCAGGTGGGCCAGTTCCTCGTCGAGCATGGGGTCGCCTTTTCCGGCGGTTTTGGCGATCAGGTGCCATTTGAGGCCCTCGATCTTGTCGATCGGCGCGCCCTGGCCGGTCACCAGCACGCGGGCGAGGCGGTTTTGCGCGATCGGGCTGTTCTGCCTGGCCGCTTTCCGCAACAGCGCCACCGCGGCGGTCTCGTTCTTCGGCGTGCCAGCGCCGTTATAGAGCGCGATGGCGTATTCGACCTCGGCGTCGACATTGTCGGCGAGCGAGGCCGCCTGCAGCAGCCGGACCGACTTTTCGAGGTCCTTCGGCACACCGGTGCCTTCCTTGTAGAACGTTGCGAGCGCGTATTGCGCTTCCGGATTGCCGGCATCGGCGGCTTGCCGGAGCAGCTCGGCGGCGCGCTTGACGTCCTGCGGCAGCGACTGTCCGTCGAGATAGAGCAGCGCCAGATTATAGGCCGCCTTCGGGTTGCCGAGTTTGGCGGATGACGCCAGCAGCTTGACGGCCTGCTCGCGGTTGGCCGCGCCGCCGCGGCCCTCCAGCCGCAGCATCGCCAGCGCGAACATGGCTTCGCGGTCGCCGGCATCGGCGGCGCGCTTGTACCAGTCGGCGGCCTTGGCAAAGTCGCGCTTGACGCCCAGCGCATTGGCGTAGAGCTCGCCGAGCATGGTCATCGCCTTGGGATCGCCGGTCGCCGCGCGCTGGCTCGCCAGATCGAACGAGGTCTTGTACATGCCGCGCTGATAGGCGCCGTAGACGAGATCGACATTGGGATCGTCGGGGGCTGGCGCCGGCGTGACGGTTGCGGCCGGCGCCGGGGTGGCCTCCGGTTTCGCAGCCGGCGGCTTTTTGGCAACCGCGGGCGGTTTGGC
>JBAUUA010001380.1:0-6227 GCA_049582465.1 Bradyrhizobium sp.
TCTATGTCTCGTCATGGCTGAAACATTTCCATCCCGATGCGTTCTGCTGCGGGCTGTTGAATTCGCAGCCGATGGGATTTTACGCTCCCGCCCAGATCGTCGGCGACGCCCGCAAGAACGGCGTCGAGGTGCGCGAGATCGATGTGTCATTCAGCCAGGCGCAGAACACGCTGGAGCAGGGGAGCGGGAAATATCACGCCGTGCGGCTCGGCTTCCGCCAGATCGACGGATTCAAATGGGCCGATCCGGATGAGGAATTCTTGAGACAAAAGGCCGGCAAGCCGAGAGCGGAGGACTGGGCCGAGCGCATCGTGGCCGCGCGGCAGCGCCGTCCGTTCACCTCGCTGGAGGATTTCGCCCGCGACACCGGGCTGCCCAAGCGTGCGCTGATCCTGCTGGCGGATGCCGATGCGTTTCGCTCCATCGGACTCGACCGCCGCGCCGCACTGTGGGCGGTGCGGCGGCTGCCCGATGACGTGCCGCTGCCGCTGTTCGAAACGGCAGCCGCGCGCGAGCAGCCGGACGAGCAGGCGCGGCCGTTGCCGCTGATGCCGCTGCCGGAGCAGGTGGTGGCCGATTATCAGACCATCCGGCTGTCGCTGAAGGGCCACCCGATGGAATTCCTGAGGCCGATGTTTGCCGGTGAGCGCGTCATCCCCTGCGCCGCCGTTTCCGATGCCAATGACCGGCAACATGTCCGCTGCGCCGGCGTGGTGCTGGTGCGGCAGCGTCCGGGCAGCGCCAAGGGCGTCGTCTTCATGACGCTGGAGGACGAAACCGGCATCGCCAATATCGTGGTATGGCCGAAGGTGATGGCACGATACCGCAAGGAGGTGATGGGCTCGCGGCTGGTGCTGGTCGAGGGCTATATCCAAAGCAGCCCGGAAAAGGTCGTGCATCTCGTCGCCGAGCGACTGTTCGATCGCTCCCGCGATCTGGTTGGCCTGGCCAACGATTCACTGAGCCGGAAACCTGGCGTGCCGGTGGGCCCGGCGCTGATCGAGGCGCTGCATGACGATCCTCGCCAGCATCCGGATAATCCGGCCCAGAAAATCCGCCATCCCCGCAACGTGCGGATCTTGCCGCGCTCGCGGGATTTTCATTGATGGCGTTTTGCTATTCAGGCGCGGCGCCGACCGGCGGACCGCCGGGCGGCCGGTGCAGGAAGGTGATCGTTGCAAACGCGCCGAGCCATGAACCGATCGCGGCGAAGGCGACATAGATCCAGTTTTCCGTATAGCTGATCACGGCGTAGGAAGAGAGCAGATACCATACGCTGCTCCAGGTCGCCGCGGGCACGCGCCTTCGCGCCACCACGGCCGCGGTGAACATGACATAGACCGCGTCCGTTGCGGCCGTCGCCAGCAGCACGCCCGCGGCGGTCAAGGGATCGATGGCAGCCATTGCAGTTCCCTCCATGGTAAGGCAAAAAACAGCAGGATTGCGCGACAAGACCAAACGAATTCCAGCCAATCCCGAGCGTAGGGAAAAGTAACGGTCATGCAAACGCCCCGCGAAATTCTGTCCAATCTCTGGCTCTCCGCCGGCGGTGAGCCCGCCGCGCTCGATGCCGTCACGCTGACCGGGGAAGAGCCGCAGCTGCCGTCGTCGTTTCGCGTCGCCGCCGCGGCGCAGACCAGCATCGCCGCGGCGGGCCTTGCGGCTGCGCAGATCTGGCAATTGCGCAGCGGGCAATCACAAGGCATCGCGGTCGACATCCGCCATGCCGTCGTCGAATGCCGCAGCGAGCGTTATCTGCGCGTCGACGGCAAGCCGCCGCCGCCCGCCTGGGACGCCATCGCCGGGGTCTACAAGACCGGCGACCGGCGCTTCGTGCGGCTGCACACCAACTTCCCGCATCACCGTGCCGCGGTCTGCAAGGTGCTGGACTGCAAGCCGGAACGCGATGACGTCCAGGCCGCGCTGATGCAGTGGGATGCCGAAGCCTTCGAGACCGCGGCCTATGCCGCGGGCGGCGTGGTCGCGATGATGCGTTCGCATGACGAATGGTCGGCCTTGCCGCATGCCAGGGCGCTGGCCGCCTTGCCGACCGTCGCAATCGAAAAAATCGGCGAGACCGCGCCAAGGCCGTGGCCCGCGGGGGACCGCCCGCTTGCAGGCGTGCGCGTGCTGGACCTGTCGCGGGTGATCGCCGGGCCCGTCGCCGGCCGCACGCTCGCCGCCCACGGCGCTGACGTGCTGCTGATTTCCGGTCCCGATCTGCCGGCGATCCCGTGGCTCACCATCGACACCGGGCGCGGCAAGCTCTCGGCCTTTGCCGAGCTCAAGAGGGAGCAGGGGCGGGGCGTGTTGCGCGATCTGCTGGCGCAGGCCGACATCTTCTCGCAAGGCTACCGTCCGCGCGCGCTTGCCACGCTCGGTTTTTCGCCGGAGGACGCCGCACGCATCAATCCGGGCATCGTGTATGTGTCGCTGTCGGCCTATGGCCATGCCGGGCCGTGGGCGGAACGACGCGGTTTCGACTCGCTGGTGCAGACCTCGACCGGCTTCAATCATGCCGAAGGCCAGGCCGCCGGCATCGAGGGGCCGAAGGAATTGCCGGCGCAAATGCTCGATCACGCCACCGGCTATCTGATGGCGTTCGGCGCCATGATGGCCAAGGCGCGCCAGGCGCGCGAAGGCGGCAGCTGGCATGTCCGGGTGTCGCTGGCGCAGACCGGACGGTGGCTGTGGAATCTCGGTCGCGTCGCCGACGGGCTCAAGACCGAGGATTTGAAGGGCGACGCGGTCGGCCCGTTTATCGAAGAGGTGCCTTCCGGCTTTGGTCCGCTGCGGGCGGTGAGCCATTCGGCCATCTTGTCGAAAACGCCCGCCTTCTGGTCCCGTCCGGCGATGCCGCTCGGCAGTCACCCGCCGCAATGGCCGGCGCACGACTGACCGACCGCTATCGCGCGACCATCCGCGCGTGCCTCGCTCCATTCGAAACGCGACGGTGCACGATGCGCCGGTATTCGACACGGCAATCGTAGCCGTACACGTTCTGACCTTCAGGACCGCGCTGGGGCAGAAGTTTCCAGCCTCTTCCCGGTCCCAAAATGCTGATCTCCTGCGCGACCGCCGGAATTGAGGTCAATGACAACAGCAGCAGCGCAGCGGTCGCGCAGATCGCGGGTTTTCGCATGGTCGTGCGTCCGGTCGTCGGCGCAGAAAGCCCGGGAAGGGCGGCGGCAGTCGTCGAGATCTTCGCGTGGGTCATTACGGCTCTCTCCAGGCGTTCAATGCACTGCAAACTGTTCGAAGCGAGCAGCGTTCCTTTTTTTTCGGTTAGCTCCGCCCGAGTTGAATTCGCCGTAGTGCGGTTCGTCGAAGTTTGTCCGCCAGCCTGCCGGGGGCCGTATGGCCAGTGCGGGACTGAAGTCCGGACCGCTCAACCTTTCGAAAATAAGACGCGCCTCTCCAAATTTTAACTTTAAACGCTGGCGTAAGCGTCGTTTTTAGGTTGTTTGAAACATCAAATCGGCACTATTAGCGAACTGATGAGGCAGTCATTGCCGGAATCATCGCCGAAGTGACTGGACCCATGCCGCCGGAATTTATAAAGCAATTGCAGATGCTTAACCGGCAAAGGCTGGCCATCAGCGCAGCCTTTTTGGTGTTGGCCGGAGCCGCTCTCTATGGGCTCACCCATATCGGGGCGGCAGATCACGGGGCTTCCGAGGTCTCGAGCCAGTCCCGCAAGGGATCGCAGCGCTACACTCCGACCCCTGCCGAATGGGCCAGCCTGACCATCGAGCCCGTCGCCGAGCGAACCTTCCGGGCCGAGACCGTGACCGAAGGCAAGGTCGCGGTTGACGAGGACCGTTCGACGCCGGTGTTTTCGCCCTATGCGGGCCGCGTCATGAAACTGATGGTCCGGCCGGGCGACAACGTCGTCCAGGGCCAGCCGCTGTTCGTGATCGAAGCCGCCGACACCGTGCAGGCACAGAACGATTTCATCTCGGCCATGACCGCTTTGAACAAGGCGAAGTCGGCGCTTGCTCTGGCGCAGATCCAGGACACGCGCGCCAAGGATCTGTTCGAGGGCAAGGCCGTTCCGCTGAAGGATTACCAGCAGACCCAGGCCAACCTGATCCAGGCGCAGAACGATCTGCGCTCGTCGCAGACGGCGCTGGAGGCGGCACGCAACAAGCTGCGAATCCTCGGGCTGACCGACGAGGCCATCACCGCCTTTCAGGAAAAGGGCCGCATCGATCCGAATACCACCATCAACTCGCCGATATCGGGCACGGTGGTGCAGCGGAAGGTTGGCCCGGGCCAGTACGTGAACTCCGGCGCCAGCGATCCGGTCTTCGTGATTGGCGATCTCTCCACGGTCTGGCTGATCGCCTTCGTCCGCGAGACCGACGCATCCAGGGTTTCAGTGGGGCAGGAGATTGCCATCAACGTCCTGGCGTTGCCGGGCCGCACCTTGACCGCGCGCATCAACTACGTCGCGGCGGCGATCGATCCGGCGACGCGCCGGCTGCTGGTTCGCGCCACCATCGACAACAAGGATGGCGCGCTGAAGCCGGAGATGTTCGCCAACGTCACGATCTACTCCGCCGGCGATCACCCGGCGCTGGGCGTGCCGAAGCATGCCTTGATCTACGAGGGCAATCAGGTCCGGGTCTGGGTTGCGCATGAGGACAAGTCGATCGAACTGCGCCAGATCAAGACCGGGCTGACCAACGGCGATCTCGTCGAAGTCGAGGGCAATCTGAAACCCGGCGAGCGCATCGTTACCAAGGGCAGCCTCTTCATCGACCGCGCGGCATCCGGCACCTAACGTGAAACTCAGCCCATTGAAAGTCTCGGTCTGAATGGATCGCCTCGTCGCCATTGCGGTCAGCCGCCGCTATCTGATGGTGGGTCTCTTTGCCGTCGTGATCATCGGTGGACTGATCGCGTTCAAGCAGCTCAACATCGAGGCCTATCCCGACCCGACGCCGCCGATGGTCGATATCGTGACGCAAAGTCCGGGATTGTCGTCGGAAGAGATCGAACGCTACATCACCATCCCGATCGAGACCCAGGTCGCCGGCATCAAGAACCTGCAGACCATCCGCACGATTTCGCTGTACGGCCTGTCCGACGTCAAACTGCAGTTCTCGTTCGACTACACCTATGACGAGGCGCTGCAGCAGGTGCTGAACCGGCTGTCGCAACTGGCGCCGCTGCCCGGCAACGTGCAGCCGGGGATTTCGCCGCTCAGCGCCATCGGCGAGATCTACCGCTACCGGCTGGTCGGACCGCCGAACTACAGCGTGCTCGATCTGAAAACGCTGCAGGACTGGGTATTGCAGCGCCGCTTTCGCGCCGTGCCCGGCGTGATCGACGTCACGGGGTGGGGCGGCAAGACCAAGACCTACGAACTGCAGGTCGACTTCAACAAGCTCGTCGCCAATGGCCTGACGCTGCCGCAACTGCTGCAGGCCGTCAGCAATTCCAACATCAATGTCGGCGGCAACACCGTCGACATCGGCTCGCAATCTGCCGTGGTGCGCGGCGTCGGCCTGATCCGCTCGATCGACGATCTCGCCAACACCATGGTGTCGCAGAGCGGCGGCAATCCGGTGCTGGTCAAGGACATCGCCACCGTGACCGTCGGCGAGAAACCGCGGCTCGGCATCGCCGGCCTCGATCAGGACAACGATATCGTCGAGGGCATCGTGCTGATGCGCCGCGGCGAGCAGAGCTCGCCGACCATCCTGCGCGTCGAACAGCTGGTGGCCTCGATCAACAATTCCAGCATCCTGCCGCCGGGCGTGCATATCGAGCGCATCTATGACCGCAAGGACCTGATCGACGTCACCACCGCCACCGTGCTGCACAACATGGTGCTCGGCATTCTCCTGATCGTGCTGCTGCAATGGATATTCCTCGGCGATCTCAGGAGCGCGCTGATCGTCGGCGCCACCATTCCGTTCGCGCTGTTTTTCGCCGTCATCATCCTGGTTCTGCGCGGCGAATCCGCCAATCTGCTGTCGGTCGGCGCGATCGATTTCGGGCTGATCGTGGACGCCACCGTGATCATGGTGGAGGCGATCTTCCGCCGGCTGTCGCAGACCACGGCGCTGTCGGAGGCCGAGCAGAGCCATATCTCCTACGACACGACCATGGACATGAAGAGCCATGCCATCCTGTCGGCCGCCGCCGACGTGTCGCGATCGATCTTCTTTGCGGCCGCCATCATCATCGCCGCGTTCCTGCCGCTGTTCACCCTGAGC
>JBAUUA010001381.1:0-2379 GCA_049582465.1 Bradyrhizobium sp.
GTGTCCCATCGGCGGCATCGGCCGGCGCTCGGTCAGGGTGATGCCGCCATGCCGGGCGGCCCAATTGACCAGCCGCGCCCATGGGAATTCCGGCCGCCAGCCGAGCCGCCGCGCCAACGGCGCGAACGCCAGTTCGAAGGTGCGACGCGGACCGCTCTCGGCGCCGATATGGTTGACCAGAATGAGTTCGCCGCCGGGCTTCAGCACGCGGATGAAATCATCGAGCGTGGCTTCGGGATCGGGCACCGCGGTGATGACATATTGCGCCACCACGGCGTCGAAAGACGAATCCGCAAAGGCGAGATTCTTGGCGTCCATCACCGCCAGCGTCTCGACATTGCCGAGCTTTTGCGCGCGCACGCGCTGCTGAGCCTTGCGCAGCATCGGCTCGGAAATATCGACACCGCATAATTTCGTGGTCGGCGAATAGTCCGACAATGACAGGCCGGTGCCGACGCCGACATCGAGAATCCGGCCGCCGATCCTGTCGGCCTCCGCGATGGTCGACTGGCGGCCCGCCTCGAAAACCTTGCCGAACACGAGATCGTAGACCGGCGCCCAGCGCCCATAAGCCTTTGCGACCCCCGCGCGGTCGATATCTGACGCCATGCCCCCGCCTTGAAACTCTTATCCGCGCATCGCTTCGACGACGGGCTGACGCCGCACCGCGCCCTTGGCCACCGCGCTGCTGGCGGTCGCGCTCTGGATGAATCCGCCGCCGAGCACGCGGGCCTGGCCCGACGGCGCGTCGTAGAACACGCAAGCCTGGCCGGGAGAAACACCCTCTTCCCCGGCGACGAGATCGACCTCATAGCCGCCGTCGGCCGCGCGCAGCCATGCCGGCTGCGGCGAACGGGTCGATCGCACCCGCACAAAGATTTCCAGACCGTCGCCGACCGCCCGATCGAGCGCGCCGTCGCCGATCCAGTTGATCTCGCGCAGTGCGATGCGATCCATCCGCAGCGCCTCGCGCGGACCGACCACAACGCGGCGGCTGGCGGCATCGAGCCGCACCACGTAAAGCGGCGCCGTGGAGGCAACGCCCAATCCGCGCCGCTGGCCGACGGTGAAATGCACGATGCCCTGATGAGTGCCGATGACGCGGCCGTCGAGATCGACGATATCGCCGGGCTCGATCGCGTTGGGCCGCAGCCGGCCGATGATGTCGGTATAGCGCCCGGTCGGCACGAAGCAGATGTCCTGGCTGTCCTGCTTGTCGGCGACATTGAGGCCGAAGCGCCGCGCCAGTTCACGCGCCTGCGGCTTGGTCATGTCGCCGAGCGGAAAGCGCAGATAGTCGAGCTGTTCGCGCGTGGTCGCGAACAGGAAGTAGCTCTGGTCGCGATCGGCGTCGGCGGCGCAGACCAGCGCGCGCGATCCGTCGGCCAGTCGGCGCGAGGCGACATAATGGCCGGTGGCGAGCGCGGCGGCGCCGAGCTCGCGCGCGGTCGAGAGCAGATCGCGAAACTTGATCGAGCGGTTGCACTCGATGCAGGGCACCGGCGTCTCGCCCGAGGCGTAGCTGTCGGCGAAATTGTCGATCACCGACTCGCGAAAACGGCTCTCGTAATCGAGCACGTAGTGCGGGATGCCGATCCGCTCGGCCACGTTGCGGGCATCGTGGATGTCCTGGCCGGCGCAGCAGGCGCCCTTGCGGTGGGTGGCGGCACCATGATCGTAAAGCTGCAAAGTAATGCCGACGACGTCGTATCCTTCGGACTTCAACAGCGCAGCCGTCACCGAGGAGTCGACGCCGCCCGACATCGCGACGACGACTCTGGTGTCCTGCGGACGGCCCTTGAGATCGAGACTGTTGAGCATGGTTCCGGTCATTGATGCGATCGCGGCGGCTTCGAATCCCGCGCGATCAGGCAGGCCTTTTGCGGCGAGCAAAAGCCCGTCTGCGATTAGAGCCCCCAGGAGCGGTTCCGGCAAGACGAGCAGGCCTTCCCGGAAATGGCTGAAGGGCCGCTCTCTAATATAGGCCGTATTCACGGCAGGCAATCACGGCCGACCGATTTTGCAGGCCGAGAGCGGCAAATCTTGCCGCCGGGCAGAAAAGAGGGGCGCCAAGGGAGCTCCGTAGTTCCCCCGATAAATCAGTAAGCCATTGAAATAAAATGATATTTTTTGCAAGCCGGGGTGGCCTGGTCCTTGCTGATCTCTGGTCAAGTTTCATTTCGAGAGGCGCGCCCCCGTGTTCAGTGTCACGTCAGAAGCAGCAGCAAGCGTGTCCTTTCAGAACGCGCCGCCCAAATCCGCGCGGCCCGACCCATCGCAGCTCAACGACAGTTTCGGGGCGATGGTCGACTCCAGCATTCCCGCCGATACCGGCAATGATCGTGCTGCCGCCCCCGCGGCGCCCCAGCCATCCGCACC
>JBAUUA010001382.1:0-2878 GCA_049582465.1 Bradyrhizobium sp.
CGGGCGCAGCGCGGGATTGCCGAGCGCGGTCCGGTAAAACTTTCCGAGATGCGGGTCGCCGCCGGCATACCTGCGCAGCAGGGGATCGCAGACGTCGTAGAGCGAGGGGCCGTCTTTCCGGGCCGTCAGGGCGCGACAGGCGGCACCGGCGAAATAGCTAAAATGCATGAAAATAATTCCCGCCCGTGCCTTTCGGGTAGCGCCGGATCCGCTCAAACGCGGACCCATGCCCTCCCGAACGTCCCCAAGTCATTGAAAAAACTACACGATATCAGGTGAAATACAAATGTGATGGAGGTCACGGAGATTTTGGGCCCGATTTGGGCAGATTTGCGCAAGACGGCGGCCGCATTAAGTAGCTGCCGGATCGCTGGAAATCGTCTCCGTCACCCGTTCACTTTGAGCTCGAAACGGGGGCTACCAATACGTCAATACGGTTGCCGTGTTTCCGCCATCAGGTTAATGCTTTCTTTGTTGCGGTGCCGCAAATTGAGCGCAATTGGACGGCACACCGTCCGGCAACCCCAACAAAACCTGAATGGCGTAGGCGCGACTAATTCGGCGCGCTTTCATTTGTGACGAGGAACGACCCGAGATGAATGTAACGCTCCTTCGCGTCTCCAGCCGCCCCGTCGCCATTGCCGCCGTGATCGTCGGCATGGTGTCGCTGGCGATTGGCGCGCATGCGGCGCTCAACATGCGCTCGCTCGATGCCGCCAAGGAAAGCGCGGCCGCCGACAGCATCGACGCCGGCAAGAAGGCCTCGCGCATCGCGCTGGTGATCGGCAACGGCCATTATCCCGACGCCAATGTGCCCCTGTCGCAGCCGATCAACGACGCCCGCGCGCTGACCGCCGAGCTGCGCCGCGACGGTTTCGACGTCGACGTCATCGAGGATGCCTCCAGGGACGACATGACCCGTGCGGTGGCCCGGCTGAAGGCCAAGGTCCGGCCCGACAGCGTGGTGATGCTGTACTATGGCGGCTACGGCATCCAGGCGGGTCGTGAAAGTTACATGATCCCGGTCGACGCCGCGATCTGGAAGGAGAGCGACGTCCGCCGCAACGGCGTCTCGATCGAATCCGTGCTCGAGGTGATGAAGGAGCAGGGCGCCTGCGCCAAGCTCGTCGTCCTCGACGCCGCGCGCCGCAACCCCTATGAGCGCCGCTTCCGCACCTTCTCCCACGGGCTGGCGCCGATCACCGCGCCCGACAACGCCCTGATCCTGACCTCGGCGACGCCGGGCAAGGTCGCCGACGACGGCAAGGGCCAGCACTCCGTGCTGGTGACCGAACTGCTCACCAACATCGCCGCCCGCGACGCCGACAAGCCCACCGCGGCGGAAGCCATCTTCAACAAGACCCGCATCGCCATCTCCAGGGCGACCGACGGCGAGCAGGTGCCGACCGTGTCGTCGTCCCTCCTCGAAGACGTCAGCTTCGCCGCGTCAGACAAGGCCGGCAGCTAACTAGTCTAGCGCGTTTTCCAACCGCTCGTCATTCCGGGGCGCCGCGAAGCGGCGAGCCCGGAATCGATAACCACGATCGGGAGTATGGATTCCGGGCTCGCGCCAAGAAGCGCGCCCCGGAATGACAATGGCAGGTTTGCGCCCCGCGCTCGGTGCCACCTCTCCCATCGGGAGAGGTCGGCGCGTAGCGCCGGGTGAGGGGTTACGCCCCCACGAGAGAGCCCAACCCCTCACCCGAATTTCTCGCTGCGCTCAAAATTCGACCTCTCCCGATGGGAGAGGTGAAGATAGCGGCAACCCCTATTTCCCCGCCGCGTTCCCCGTCACCGCCCGCACCGGATCGCCCTCGCGCAACAGCGCCCCCGCGCGCGCCACGATGACGTCGCCTTCGTTCAGCCCCTTGCGGATTTCGACCTGGCCGCCCGACATCAGCCCGACATCGACGCTGCGGGTTTCGACGCGGGCGCGGCGCACCACCTGCACCACGGTGCCGGCCTCGCTGTAGAGCACGGCGGTGAGCGGCACCGAGACGTTGTCGCAGCTCTGCCCGGTCTTGATCATCGCGCGCCCGCTTGAATTCACCAAAAGGCGCCGGTTGGTGGTGATGCCGATGAAGGCCTGGCCGAGTTGGCTGTTGGGCTCGATCGTCGGCGCGATCCGGCGCACCTTGCCGTCGACCTCGCCGGCGCCGGGGATCTTGATCCGCGCGGTTTGGCCCGCCTGGATTTTGCCGATGTCCTCCACCGGGACGAGGCCGACCAGGTCGTATTCGCTGCGCGCGATGATCGTGAACAGCGCCTCGCCCTTGGCGGAGGCCACCGCGCCGATCGTGGCGGTGGAGGCATCGATCAGCCCGGCCACCGGCGCCTGCACCTGGGCGATGCCGCCCTCGGGCAGCGTCAGCCGCGCCAGAATCTGCCCGGCGGTGACGGTGTCGCCGGCCTCGACCAGGATTTCCGAAACCTTCAGCCCCGGCCGCTCGGGCCGCACCATGGTTTCCTCGCGCGCGATGACGATGCCGGAAACCTCGACGATATCCCCGAAGCACGCCTTCGCCGCCGTCAACACCGTGACCGCCGCGCCCTTGGGGGCGTCGGGCTCGTCCGCGGCGAGAGCGGGGGAGGCGAGGGTGAGGAGGAGGGCTGCTGGGGCGAGCCAGGTTTGTGAGAAGGCGCGCGAGGTGGGGGAATTCATCGGCATTCCTTTACCGGTTTCGAGACCATCGATAGCAGAATCAGGATGCTGGAGCCATCTCTCACTTGGGAAAGAGGTCGCCGGACATACGAAGCATCGGCCAGTCAATCTCAGAACGGGCGAGTATACGGCTTCACAGCAATTCCTAGGAGCCGTGACAACTACGTCGCCCCCGCCTACAACGGCCCACAACCTGAACCATAGACTATGCTAACC
>JBAUUA010001383.1:0-4026 GCA_049582465.1 Bradyrhizobium sp.
GGAATCGTCGGGGCTGGGGGCGTGATACCCGCGCATCTGATATAGAAGCGTCATTCCGGGGCATGCGAAGCATGAACCCGGAATCCCGAGATTCCGGGTCTGGTCCTTACGGACCATCCCGGAATGACGGAATAATCCCAGAAAGCAGAGGGTTGACGGCCAATTGCCGCCGCGCCATTGAGCAGTGGGCCTTCGCAACAAGACGCCGCCCCGGAAAGCCATCATGCCCGTTCGCCTCGACCGCTCCAGCGCCGATTTTGCCAGACAATTCGCCGATTTTCTCGCGATGAAGCGCGAGGTATCGGCCGATATCGAGCAGGCCACCCGTGCCATTGTCGACGACGTGGCGGCGCGCGGCGATGCGGCGCTGATCGAGGCGACGAAGAAATTCGACCGGCTCGACCTGACGGCGGAGGCCTTGCGGGTCACACCGGCCGAGATCGCTGCGGCTGTGAAGGCCTGCGATGCCGCGACGATCGAGGCGCTGAAATTCGCCCGCGACCGGATCGAGATATTCCACCGGCGGCAACTGCCGAAGGACGATCGCTTCACCGACGCGCTCGGCGTCGAGCTCGGCTGGCGCTGGAGCGCCATCGAGTCGGTCGGGCTCTATGTTCCCGGTGGCACCGCCGCCTATCCGTCCTCGGTCTTGATGAACGCGGTGCCCGCGAAAGTGGCCGGCGTCGACCGCGTGGTGATGGTGGTGCCCTCACCGGACGGCAAGCTCAACCCGCTGGTGCTGGCGGCGGCCGAACTCGGCGGCGTCTCGGAGATTTACCGCGTCGGCGGCGCGCAGGCGGTGGCGGCGCTCGCCTACGGCACCGCGACCATTGCGCCGGTGGCGAAGATCGTCGGCCCCGGCAACGCCTATGTGGCCGCGGCAAAACGGCTGGTGTTCGGCAAGGTCGGCATCGACATGATCGCGGGCCCGTCCGAAGTGCTTGTCATCGCCGACGACAGCGGCAATGCCGGCTGGATCGCGGCCGATCTGCTGGCGCAGGCCGAGCACGACATCAACGCGCAGTCGATCCTGATCACGGACAGCGGGCGGCTTGCGGCTGAGGTCGAGCGAGCGGTGGAATCCCAGCTCGCGACCTTGCCCCGCGCGCAGATCGCGCGGGCCTCGTGGAACGATTTCGGCGCGATCATCGTCGTGAAGAGCCTCGACGACGCCGTGCCGCTGACCAATGCGATCGCCGCCGAACATCTGGAAATCATGACCTCGGATCCGGAAAGCTTCGCCGCGAAGATCCGCAATGCCGGCGCGATCTTCATCGGCCCGCACACTCCCGAGGCGATCGGCGACTATGTCGGCGGTTCCAACCACGTGCTGCCGACCGCGCGCTCGGCGCGGTTCTCGTCGGGGTTGGGCGTGCTCGATTTCATGAAGCGGACCTCGATCCTGAAATGCGGCCCCGAGCAGCTGCGCGCGCTGGGCGGAGCGGCGATGACGCTGGGCAAGGCCGAAGGCCTCGATGCGCACGCGCGCTCGGTCGGATTGCGCCTCAATTTGACATGACCAAACCGCCACGAGACGAGGACGCCAGCAACCGCATCGTCGCGGTGACGCTCGATGAGGAATCGATCGGGCGTTCCGGCCCCGACATCGAGCACGAACGCGCGATCGCGATCTACGACCTGATCGAGGAGAACCTGTTCGCGCCGGAAGGCGCAAGCGAGGGGCCGTTCACGCTGCATATCGGCATCACCGGCAATCGGCTGATGTTCGATATCCGAAAAGAGGACGGCACGCCGGTGGTGGTGCACCTGTTGTCGCTGACGCCGTTCCGGGGAATCGTCAAAGACTATTTCATGATCTGCGACAGCTATTATCAGGCGATCCGCACCGCGACGCCGGACAAGATCGAGGCCATCGACATGGGCCGCCGCGGCATCCACGACGAAGGCTCGCGCACGCTGCAGGAGCGCCTGAAGGGCAAGGTGCGGGTCGATTTCGAGACCGCCCGCCGGCTGTTCACGCTGATCTGCGTGCTGCACTGGAAGGGTTAGCTCATGATCCCGACCCGAAGGGCCGCGTTAGCGCAAAGTGGGCACCGGTTTTCGGACCGGATCATGCGCAAAGCTGAAAAACCCTGATGGAGGCGCCTTCACGTGCGCGCGCTCCGCAGGCCGTGCTGTTCGCATGCGGCCTGAACAGCGTGCGTTCGCCGATGGCCGAAAGCCTGCTGCAGCACATGTTTCCGAAAGCGCTGTACGTGAAATCCGCCGGCGTCAGGAAGGGCGAACTCGATCCGTTCGCGGTCGCGGTGATGGCGGAACTGGGCCAGGATATTTCCGGCCACAAGCCGATCACCTTCGAGGAACTCGACGACTGGGAGGGGCTCAATTTCGACCTCATCATCACGCTCTCGCCGGAGGCGCATCACAAGGCGCTGGAACTGACGCGCACCCATGCGGCCGAGGTCGAATACTGGCCGACGCAGGATCCGACCGGCGCGGAAGGAAGCCGCGAACAGAAGCTGGCTGCCTATCGCGAGGTCTGCGACGGCCTGTCGATGCGGATCCGCCGGCGGTTTTCCAAGGCCGGCTCGATGAGCGTGTGACGACGATTCGCGCTCAGCGGCGGATGAAGCTTTTATGTCGTCCCTGCGAAAGCGGGCGATCCCGCCATGGTCTGCGTTTGGGCCCCCGCGTTCGCGGGGGCGACGATAATGTGTTAGCCGGTTGTCTCAACCGGTGCCTTCCGATAGGTTCCGCGCGCGTTCCTACCCCTCCCTCCCGCCGACAAAAGCCCGCATGCTAGGCCGCCCCAAATTCGTACTTGCCTCCGGTTCGCCGCGGCGATTAGCCCTGCTCAACCAGTCCGGCATCGAGCCGGATGCGCTGCGTCCGGCCGATGTCGACGAAACCCCCAAGCGGGGCGAGTTGCCGCGCGCCTGCGCCAACCGGCTGGCGCGGGCCAAGGCCGACGCCGCGCTGAAATCGGTGCAGCTCGATGACGAGTTGCGCGGCGCCTTCATTCTCGCCGCCGACACCGTGGTCGCGGTCGGCCGCCGCATCCTGCCCAAGGCCAATTTGGTCGACGAGGCCTCGCAATGCCTGCGGCTGTTGTCGGGGCGCAACCACCGCGTCTATACCGCGATCTGCCTGGTGACGCCGAAGGAGGCCTTTCGCCAGCGGCTGGTCGAAACCCGGGTGCGCTTCAAGCGCCTCAGCGAGGACGACATCCAAGCCTATATCGGCTCCGGCGAATGGCGCGGAAAGGCCGGCGGCTACGCCATCCAGGGCATCGCCGGATCGTTCGTGGTCAAGCTGGTGGGCTCCTACACCAATGTCGTGGGGCTGCCGCTGTACGAATCGATTTCACTGCTCGGCGGCGAAGGTTTCCCGATCCGCTTCGGTTGGTTGAATGCTAGCTAAGCCACCAAAAGGCGCCGGGCCCGGCCAGGGGAAGCCCAAAGGCAAGCGATCGGCTGGCAAGGAATCGGCTGGCAAGCGATCGGCCAAGAAGTGCCCGATCTGCGGCAAACCCGCCACCGAGGCCTCGCGCCCGTTTTGTTCCGAGCGTTGCCGCGATGTCGACCTGAACCGCTGGCTGTCGAATTCCTATGCCATCCCCGGCCGTCCCGAGGCCGACGAAGACGAAGATTAGCAATATTTGAGTGTTTTCCGGCTGTTAGTTGCCCCTCGGGCGACGGCCCGTCTTCGCCCTTCGGGCTACGCCGGGCACGCTCCGGTTTCGGCTTCCGCATGGCTGCGCCACGCGAAGCCGAAGGCGAAGCGTGGTAGACAGCGCTGCCCGGCCTGACTATAAACCCCCGCTCCCAACCCCCGTGGGCGAGGGAAATGCCCAGGTAGCTCAGTTGGTAGAGCATGCGACTGAAAATCGCAGTGTCGGTGGTTCGATCCCGCCCCTGGGCACCATTCCCCCTGCGACTCCCAGCGGCCCTACGACTTCCAGCGTATGGTGTTCACCGCCAGCCAGCCCGTCTTGTACAGCGTGAAGTCGAGCGCCGACTTGTGCGCATAGGTCATGGTCGGCTGCAGCAGCGGGATCGTCCAGCC
>JBAUUA010001384.1:0-1620 GCA_049582465.1 Bradyrhizobium sp.
GGCCAATTCGCAGGTGACGCTGGCGACGCTGGAGCGCGCCGCGGTAGCGCCCGACCGCAATGATGTCGTGGTCGAGGCCGATGGCGTCTCCAGGCATTTCGGCAGCCTGTCGGTACTGTCCGGCGTCTCGTTCAAGGCGGGGCAGGGTGAACTCGTCAGCATTGTCGGGCCGAACGGCGCCGGCAAGACCACCCTGATCCGCTGTCTCGCCGACGGCCGCGAGCGCTCGGAAGGAACGGTGCGAATTGCGGGCCACACGATCGCGCGTCTGTCGCCGGACCGTATCGTGGGTCTCGGCCTGGGACGAAAGTTCCAGGCGGCCTCGGTGTTCGAAACGCTGAGCGTGGCCGATTGCCTGCGCATCGCGCGCACCAAGAGCGACCCGCCGTCCTTCCTCCGCGCCTCGCCGGTTCTGGCGTTGCCGGCCGCCGCGCGCGCCGTGGTGGAGAGCTCGGGTCTGGCCGAGCGGCTCGGCGAGGAGGCGCGTTTCCTTAGCCACGGCTTGAAACAGGCGCTCGAACTGGCGATGGTTCTGGCGCTCGAGCCGCGGGTGCTGCTCCTGGATGAACCGACCGCGGGGCTGACCCGCGCCGAGCGTCAGGGCTTTGCCGGGGTCCTCACCGACCTCGTGGCCCGCGAGCGGCTGTGCGTCCTGATCATCGAGCATGATCTGGATTTCGTCCGCCAGATCTCCTCGCGCATTATCCTGTTGCACCAGGGACGCGTCGCGCTCGACGGCCCGGTCGCCGATGTCGTCGACGATCCCCTTATCCGCGAGATCTACACCGGCAACAATCGTCCGAAACAGGCGAGCTGACGCATGACCGCGGCCCTCGAACTCGTCAACTTGACCAGCGGCTACGGCAGCTCGACCGTCGTGCACGGGGTTTCGCTCGAGATCGCCCCCGGCGAGATCCTGGCTTTGGTCGGGAAGAATGGCATGGGAAAATCGTCGCTGTTGAAGACGATCCTAGCGTTTCTGCCGGCGTGGGACGGCGCGGTCCGCATCGACGGACGCGACGTGACACGGCTCGCGCCGTTTCGCAAGCGCGCCCTTGGCCTCGCGTATTCCCCGCAGGAACAGGCCTTGTTCCAGGATCTGAGTGTCCGCGATAATCTCAGGCTCGGGCTCAGCGACGATCGCGGCTTCGAGGCGAGCCTCTCCGACATCAGCGGCTGGTTTCCCGTGCTCACCGCGCGGCTGTCCCAGCGCGCCGGCACTCTATCGGGGGGCGAACAGAAAATGCTGATCGTGGCGCGCGGGCTGATCGCGAAACCCCGTCTGCTGCTTCTCGACGAAGTGACGGAAGGGCTGCAGCCGTCAGTGGTGGATCGGCTCGCCGAAGTGCTGGCCGCAACGCGTCGCGATCGTGGCACGGCAATGCTGGTGGTCGAGCAGCATCTGTCCTTCGTGCTTGGGCTTGCGGATCGCTTTGCCGTGCTCAAGCGAGGCGAGGTGGTGGACACTGGCCCGGTCGACGCCGATTCAGCCGCACGCATTGATGAACATATGCGTTTATGAACCGTGCTGGTGCCGTATCTTAAATCTACACCGTGGCCAGTCGGCCGTGGCCCTCCTGTCTCTATTTCGGCGTTGGGCCGCTTCTGGCGCAATGCGGA
>JBAUUA010001385.1:0-10004 GCA_049582465.1 Bradyrhizobium sp.
GACATGGGTGTCCTCTGACCGCCGGCCCCAACCTTCACGCGGAGGCCATCGACAAAGACATCGAGCAGCCGCACCACGCTCTTCTGCCAGCCTGGCTGGTCGTGCAAATAGCACATGCCGACCAGCGCGCGCAGAATGTCCTCCGGGCTGATGTCGGAACGGATCTCGCCGGCCGCGACCGCGCGGTCCAGCAGCGCGCCGACGGCTTTGGTCAGACGCTCGAACGAAAAGGCGGTGAGTTCCGACGAGCTCTGCACGGCAAGCGCCAGCGCCGCCGACATGCCCTTCTTGGTGGCGACGAACTCGACATTGGACCGCAGCCAGCGCCGCAAGGCGTCGACCGGGTCGGCTTCGCTCTTCAATTGTTCGGCCAGTTCGGTGAGCTGCTGCACCTCGCGCCGGTAGACCGCCTCGAACAAGGCCTCGCGCGTCGGGAAGTGGCGATACAGCGTGCCGATACCGACCCCGGCCTTTTTCGCCACGGCCTCCAGGCTCGCCTCCGGCCCCCCGGCGCTGAAGACGGCCTTGGCAGCCTCCAGCACCCGCTCGCGGTTGCGGATCGCGTCGGCGCGGGGCTTTCGAACGGTCGCTGCGGACTTAGGTGCCATCCCGATTATCTAGATCACAATCCGATTGCTTTTAGCCGGATCATCGTTTCATCCCTCTGTTCGAGCATAATCTTTTCGCAAGATTTGCCCCATTCTTTCCAGATCATTTTCAGTTTGGCTCCCCTCCCTTGAAAAACGGAGGATGCCTCCGTATATCAAGATCAGCGTCAAACCGGACCTGCCCGTCGATCCACTGCGGCGGCAGCGCGTTGATTTTGACCATAGCATTGATCGGAGCACTGCATGAACTTCCCCATCAGCCTCACCGTGAATGGTGTACGGCGGGACGTCGAGCTTTCGGACCCGCGCGTCACGCTGCTCGACCTCCTGCGCGAGCGGCTCGATTTGACCGGCACCAAGAAGGGATGCGACCGCGGGCAATGCGGCGCCTGCACGATTCTGGTCGACGGCCGCCGGATCAATTCCTGCCTTGCTTTGGCGATCAGCCACGACGGCGCCGACATCATCACCATCGAGGGCGTCGCGCGCGGCGACCAGTTGCATCCGGTGCAGGCCGCCTTCATCGCGCATGACGGCCTCCAGTGCGGGTTCTGCACGCCCGGCCAGGTCATGAGCGCGATCGGCCTGATCGCGGAAGCGCAGGCCGGCGATGATCCCGAGCGAATCCGCGAAGGCATGAGCGGAAACCTCTGCCGATGCGGCGCCTATGCGGGAATCACCGAAGCGGTGCTCGACGCCCAGCAAACGCTCGCCACCGCCAACCAGAGGCGCTCCGCATGAAGAACTTCGAATATTTCAGGCCCACGACCGTCTCCGACGCCGTCGCCGCAGCAGCCGTCCCGGGTGCCGCCTATCTCGCGTCCGGTACCAATTTGCTCGACCTGATGAAGGGCGGCATCAGCCGTCCGGATCGTCTCGTCGACGTCACGCGGCTGCCCGGGCTCGACCGCATCGAACATCTTGCCGATGGCGGCATCCGCATCGGCACGCTGGTCCGCAACGCCGACCTCGCGCACGATCCGGACTTTGCAAAGTCCTATCCCGCGGTAGCCGAGGCGCTGCTGTCCGGCGCTTCCGCCCAGCTTCGCAATGCAGCGACCGTCGGCGGCAACCTGTTGCAGCGAACCCGCTGCGAATATTTCTACGACACCGCAAGTCGCTGCAACAAACGCGAACCAGGCACGGGCTGCGATGCCCGCCATGGCGAGAACCGTCTTCACGCCGTGCTCGGCTGGAGCGAGTCCTGCATCGCCACCCACCCGTCGGATTTTTGCGTGCCGCTGGTCGCGCTCGACGCGGTGGTTGAGATCGAGGGCAGAGCCGGCCGGCGCGAGATCGCGCTCGAGGCGCTTTACCGCCTGCCCGGCGATGCGCCCGAGCAGGAAAACGTGCTGGAGCCCGGCGATTTGATCGTCGCGCTGCGGCTGCCGGCCGCGGCCCGCACGTTCTCGGCGCATGCCCGCTATCTCAAGGTCCGCGAACGCACCTCCTACGCCTTCGCCGTGGTGTCGGCCGCCGCCTGCCTGCGGGTTGAGGCGGGCAAGATCCGCGAAGCACGGCTCGCGCTAGGCGGCGTCGCCGCCAAGCCGTGGCGCGCGCATGCGGCGGAAAAAATCCTGGCGGGCGGCAGCGCCGATGCCGCCATCTTCCGCCGCGCCGCGGATGCGGCACTGACCGAGGCAAAGCCTTCCGGTGACAATCTGTTCAAGATCGAGCTGGCAAAACGCATCATCGTGCGGGCGCTCACGCTCGCAGCCGCAGGAACGCCGGCGCGAATTTCCGCCCTTCCCGCCTCCCCTTTCGCTTCCGTTTCCGGAGTGCTCCATGACGCCTGAGATCAGACTTGCCCAAGCTCCTGCCCATGCACGGCATGGCTCCAATATCGGCCAGCCGCTGACCCGTCGCGAAGGCGTCCTCAAGGTCAAGGGCGAAGCGCGCTACGCCGCGGACAACCATCCGCCCGGCATGCTGCACGCGGTTCTCGCGGTAAGCTCCATCGCGCGCGGGCGCGTGACGTTTCTCGACGTGGCGGCCGCCAAAAGTCATCCTGGCGTCGTCGAGGTCATGACGACGGCCAACCGGCCAGCGCTCGCGGAAGATCCGGATGCCAAGACCAATCCCTTCATGTTCCGGCTCGATCTGCTGCAGAACGATCGGGTGCGTTATGCGAACCAGCCGATCGCGGTCGTGATCGCCGAGACGCTGGAGGCTGCGACGGAAGGCGCCGCGCTGCTGTCGCCCAGATACGACGCGCTGCCGGCCCGCGTTGGACTGGATGCCGGCGAAGCTTTCGTGCCGCCCGCGGTCGGGGTCGGCAACCCTTCCGAAATGCGGCGCGGCGATGTGGAAGCGGGCCTGTCGGCGGCATCGAAGCGCATCGATGCGACCTATGAGACGCCCACGCAGTACCACAATGCGATGGAGCCGCACGCTATCGTCGCGGCGTGGGACGGCGACAATCTGTCGATCGACACGCCGAGCCAGGGGATGGCCATGGCGCAGGGCCGGCTCGCCGGAATATTCGGTATCTCGCCCGACAAGATTCATATCCGCAGCCCCTTCCTCGGCGGTGGCTTCGGCTCCAAAGGCCTGATCAAGGGACCGCAGGTGCTCGGCATCCTGGCGGCGCGGCTGGTCGGCAGGCCCGTGAAACTCGTGCTGCGCCGGGAACAGATGTACGGACCGGTCGGCCATCGTTCCGCCTCGCGGCAGCGGCTTCGCATCGGCCTCGACGGCGACGGGCTGCTGACCGCAATCGACCACCACGCGAAGGTCGCAACCAGCAGCTTCGATGACTTTTACGAGCCCGCCGCCGACGCCTCGCATACGCTGTATGCAAGCCCCGCCATTGCCACGTCGCACGAAGCGGTCCGGGTCGACACCGGTACGCCGCTGTTCATGCGCGCGCCCGGCGAAGCCACCGGATCGATTGCGCTGGAGGGTGCGATCGACGAAGCGGCATGGGCCTGCGGGATGGACCCGCTCGCCTTCCGTCTCAAGAACTACGCCGAAGTCGAGCCGATCTCCGGCAAGCCGTTCTCCTCGAAAGCGCTCCGCCAATGCTACACGCAAGGCGCCGAGCGGTTCGGCTGGGCCACGCGTCCGCTCAAGCCGCGCCAGATGCGTGACAGGGCAGGATTGCTGGTCGGCTGGGGAATGGGCACCGCGACCTTTCCCGCGCTGATGTTCGCCGCCGAGGCGCGCGCCACGTTGCGCGGCGACGGCTCCGGCATGATGGAGATCGGCGCCCACGACATGGGCCAGGGCGCCTGGACCGCGCTCGCCCAGATCGCCGCCGACGGTCTGGGACTCGACGCCGATCGGATGGAGTTCAGGTCGGGCACATCCGACCTGCCGGACGCAGGCATCGCCGGCGGCTCGGCCCACACCGCCACCGCGGGCATGGCGATCCACAATGCGGGCGCTGCGGCAATCGCCAAACTCGCCGACCTCGCCACCGGTGACGAGCGCTCGCCTTTGTTCGGTGCGGGCAATGCCGGCGTGACCGCGCGTGGCGGCCGCCTGTTCCGTCGCGACGACGAAAATCGCAGCGAGAGTTTTGGCGATATTCTCAAGCGCGCCGGCCTTGCGCAGATCGAGGCCAGCGGCAAGAGCGCCGCCGATCCCGCGGCGCAATCGACCTACGCCATGCATGCCCACGGCGCGGTTTTCGCCGAGGTCAAGGTGGATCCCGATCTCGGCCAGATCCGTGTCAGCCGCATGGTCGGCGCTTTCGCCGCGGGACGGATCATCAATCCCCGCATGGTGCAGAGCCAGATCTTCGGCGGCATGATCTGGGGCATCTCCTTTGCGTTGCACGAACAGGCCATCATCGACCGCCGCTCCGGCCGAATAATCAACGCCAACCTCGGGGAGTACCACGTTCCGGTGAACGCCGACGTGCCGCCGATGGAGGCGCTGATGATCGACGAGTACGATCCGCACGTGAATGCGCTGGGCATCAAGGGCGTCGGTGAAATCGGCATCACCGGTTCGGCCGGCGCGGTAGCCAACGCGGTCTGGCACGCGACGGGCATCCGGGTCCGCCGCTTTCCAATCGGGATCGACGACCTCGTGACGGCGGGTTGAGACCGGTTAGCCGAAAGAAGAGATGCCGTTCAAGAAGAATGCCGCCAGGTCACCGACCTGGCGGCATTTTTTACGAGAGACGGGATTGATCCCCCGCAGATTCACGTCATCGACATCCCTTGCCGTCTGATACGCTGGGAGAATGACAAACCCGGATCCGCCCGCGCAGCAACTGACCGCGCACGCCCTTCTGATCGGAGATCGCATCAATACGGCCGGCTTCGAAGGCCAGGTCCTGTCGAGCGCGCCGCTGGCGGTGCGGGTGGGCTCGAATGGACTCGCTGTCCTGTTTCGCTATGGCGTCGCGGTGTTCATCGGCCTGTCGGCCACTGAGGAAGCGGAGTTTCTGGAGAAGTTGAGCGCGCGCTGCTTCGGCAAGATCACGCCTCCCGAAGAAGAATGGGCGAAGATCCAGGTCGCAAAGGAGGCCGAAGAACCGATCCCCGTCGGCGGACCGATCCTGGTGCGGGAATTCTCGCTGGAACGCCTGCTCATCGTATCCGACGCGCTGGCCAAGAGCGTTGTGCTGGGCCGCGACGAGCGGGAGGTAACCAATGTATTCGACAGGATCGAGCCGTTGGCGCGCGAGCTCGCCACGTTCGGGAAGACGTCGAGAAACCGGACGGATCTCCTCAAGCTGATGGGCAACGCCTTGCTGGTCCAGCATCGCCTGTCGGGCCGGGTCGCCGTCGGCGAGAAGCCGGACGTGCTGTGGGACCGGCCCGACCTCGAACGGCTCTACGCGCGTCTCGAAGACGAATATGAACTCAGCGAACGCGCCGAGACGCTGAACCGGAAGCTGGAGGTAATTGCAGATACCGCCAGCAGGCTCGCCGACATCGTCGACACCAAGCGCTCCCTGCGGCTGGAAATCATCGTGGTGTTCCTGATCGCGTTCGAGATCGTCGTCACCTTCTATGAAATCTACGCCCGAAACGGGCATTAGGGGTTGGTTGGCGGCGGATCGCTGCCTGCCAGAGCTCGCGGAAGCCATATTGATCGAGGTCAAACCAACGCGCGAAAAATGCGTTTAAATATTACTTCGTCGATCGGCGGATTTGAAACGTGACCGACTCCAGCAGGAAGAGTTCCGACCACCCGATCCGCCGTCCGAGCGCGGATCGGGACGCCGTGAGCGCGGTGAAACTGTCGGAAGGACTGACTGCGGAGGTCGATGCCTGGGCGGAAGCGCATGACATGAGCCGTTCCGATGCGATCAGGCAATTGGTGCAGCTCGGTCTGAACGCGTCGACGCCAGCGGTCCGGCACGCTTCGGCCCCGCGGAACCCCGTCGACATCGAAGGGCTGGCGGTCAGGCAGATCGACCAGCTGCTCGATCCGTCGCTTTCCAGCGAAGAACGCGAACGCCGCATTCGCCGGCTGACGGAGGGGCCGCCGGAATTCGCTGACGCGCGTATTGACCTGACAAAACCGAGAGAATGAGCTGATAAATGTCCTACAACTACGCGATCAATGACAGCGTGCTGCTGCATTTTCAGGGACCGCAGGGTCGCGAAGTCCCGAAGCAGCGCAACGTCTATACGATTACCGCGCGCCTGCCGATCGAGGCGGACGGACGCCCCCGCTACCGGATCAAGTGCGAGACTGAAAAGGTCGAACGCGTGGTGACGGAGGAGCAGATCAGCCAGCTGGACTGAACGGCTTGTCTGCTCTCAGAGCTTCGCTTCTGATTCAATCGGAACCGATCATGCCCTAGTGCAGGCGATGCGCGGACTGATCTTGTGCCGGATTTGATTCATGACAGCCGACCAGCCGGACAAATTTCTGCGGATGCATGTCGTGACCGTGGCAATCGGCAGCATCCTGCTGCGACATCGGTCCCTGCACAGGGCCGTGGGCGCCGCCGTTTGCAATCAGCTCTTTCCGTCGCGAAAATTCGGCAGGTACCCGGGCCAGATTGGATGTAGTCATGGACAACTCCTCGCATCGTGGAATTGACGCGACACACTCATCACCCGGCTTCTAATAGATAGCGCCGAATGTTCCCTGCTGAATTGATCCGGATCAATTCAGCAGCCGCCTGCCCGGCCACTATTTAGCCCATGAAATCTCGCCGGCGTCTGCACCTTGCAGGGCGCAACACACCCGACGGCCGCGTCAGCTCAGGGCTGCGTTCGCGCCATGGCGGCGCGGGCTTCCTCGGTCTCCTGCTCCCATCGCAGGATGGTCTTTTGCAGATCGTGAAACTTCTCTTCGACCACACTGTCGAACAGCGGATCCTTCCGATCATCGAGTCGCGCGTCGATTTCCGCCCAGTCTTCGCTTCGCAAGGCCTTTGCGGCGGCAGGAAACAACAGCCGCTCCTCCTTTTGCAGATGCTCGCGCTGATGCCTGACGAAGTCTTGCACGGCGAGATGGAAGCTCTCGCGCAGGAATTCCTGGTCGGCCAGGACTGAGTCGACGGCACGGCCAAAGCTGTGCAGGCGCCGGGTTTCAATCTCGTGCTCCGCCTCCACGTCGCCGAAGCGCTTTGCCGCGGCGGGATCCCGCGCCTTCAGCTTCTCGAAGATCATCTCTTCCTTGGGGTGATGGCAGCTTTCCGGGTAGTCCTGGAAATACTGGATCATCGTCTGCAGGATTTCGTAATCCGGCCGCCCGCCAGAATCGAATATCTCAAGTTCGTGCTCGAGAACGAGAAGCAATTTCTCGATGTTCTGATGCTCTTCCAGCAGGATATCAATGATCTTCGGCATCGATAGACCCTCGAGCGATCACCGCCTGTCGAAAGGCTAGCGCCGGCCCGGCGACGGGCATTGCGCCAAATCAATTCGCCTGCAACTTTCCGCGGCGCCGGTCGGGCATTCGCGCCGGGCGCTCGCGGCGCCAAGCACGCTTTTTTTGCTTGTCCGGCCAATCGGTTGACTTGGGTCAAGACGCAACGCAGCAATGATGGGCATATGATGTCATGCTGGCAGATTCCTCCAGAACTCAGTCCGGGACATCTATAACGGGGTGGCGAATGCCACGTGCTCTTTTCCCCTCCTTGTTCTGCGGAAAAACCGCCGAGGTGGCCGAGCTCCGCGAACTTCAGCGGTTGGCCACGCAGGTCTATTTCAGGTCGGGAAAGACGATATTTTCGGAGCGGGCACGCGCCGATACCGTGTACGGACTCTCGCAAGGCGTGGTCCGCCTTTACAAGTTGCTGCCGGATGGACGCCGTCAGGTTCTGGCATTCGCGCTGCCCGGCGATTTCCTCGGCATGCCGTTCGCCGAGCGGTACAATTTTTCGGCCGACGCCATCGGCGAAGTCGCGCTGTGCCGCTATTCGCGCGACGACCTCACCAGGTTCATTCAATCCAGCCCCAACATCATGCGGTTGATCATCGAATTCGCGATCCGCGAACTCGACATGGCCCAGGACCAGCTGCTGCTGCTCGGCAACGGATCGGCCGAGGAGAAGGTCGCGATGTTCCTGGTCAGCTGGCGCAACCGTCTGGCGCGCATCACCCCGTTTTCGGAAACGGTGCCGCTGCCGATGCGGCGTCAGGATATCGCCGATTTTCTCGGTCTCAAGCTCGAGACCGTGAGCCGGACGCTCGCCAAGCTCGAACAGAAGAATGTCATCCGCATTGTCCCGAAAGGCGTGTTCCTGACCGGCCTGGAGCATACGCTCATGGTGACGGGGAGAACCTATCAGTCGCAGATTTGATGATCACGGGTTCGGTCACGGAATTGCTCTGGATCGCCGGAGGTTGAACAGACAACCGGGTCATTGGAAAGGTAGCTTTTCGTGTTCGATCATGTAGGCACGTCGACAACGGCAAAACCTGCGTTAAGCGCTCGCCTCAGTCCGGAGGAACTGGAGAAGCTCGCGGAGATGCAGATTGCCAAGGCCAGGCGAATCAAGACGGAGCCTGAGCGGCTGAGAGTGCTGACGGTCGCCGACGCGCTGAAGAATCTGGCCGAGATCAAGAAACGCTTGCTGAAATATGAGCGGCGGCTGCTGAATTGACCCACTTCAATTCGGCGACTTCGGCATCAACCTCATTCAATTTTTCAGGCGATCGAGTTCGGTACCCGCGACGAGATATTGCAGGGTATGCACGTTGCACACCTCGCGGGCGCGCAGGATCGACTGCCGCGCCTGCTCGCGATTGCCCTTGGCCAAGGCATCCTCGCCCGCAAACAGCGAGAGATTGCATTCGCGGCTTCGTCCCATCGCGCCGTGGTTCGATGCGCCGGAAACCTCTTCCAGCTTGATCTGGCCGAGAAAATACGCAATCAGCGTTCCCGGCCATTGCTTGGGGTTGACCTTGGCGGCCAGACCTTCAAGTTTTTTGGTGTCGTCGTGGCCCGCCCTCGCCTCGGCAAGATGCAACCAGGCGATCTGGTAGGGGATCCACAAAACATCGTCGGCCCGCGAACTCGCCCCCAGTTCGAGCGCCTTGTCGAAGTCGGCGGCGGCGGCGTCATAACGGGCCGCCAGGAATTCGGCGTAGCCGCGTTCATTGTAGATGTCCCAGACGTCGAGGTTGGGGTCGTGGGCATCGCTGGCAAGCGCCGCGGTGCAATCGGCGATCGCCTGGTCATAGGCGCCCTTCGCGCGCTCGCTGCTCGCGCGCTGCAGCAGGGTGGAAGGCGAGGCATTGAGCTTCAGCGCGGCGCTGAAATCGGCGACCGCCAGATCGAACTGCTGGTTCATGTGGTAGTCCTGCCCGCGTTCGGTGAGGATGGCCACGTCGTCCGGTTTTGCGCTGAGCACCGCCGAGAAATCGGCAATCGCGTTGTCGCGCAGGCGCTTGCCGTCGTCGAGCCGGTTGAAGGCATCGGCGATCAGGCTCTTGGCGGAATACTCACGCCCGCGTCCCCTGTGCGCGATCAATTGATCGTCCGCCGAGAGGTCGCCCGCGGCCAGGGCCTGGGTGAAGAGCTGGATGGCTTCGTCGCCAGTGCCCTTTTCAGCCACGGCCTGCGCAGCCTTGAGGTCGTCGATGCCGGCGGCGTGCAGGCTGGAGGCGAACAGGGCCATGCAAATGGCCGCGAGGAGTGATCTCATCATATCGACGAATCCTGCAGTTGGCGCTCGCCACGAACGGCGAATCGATCTCGGCCTGGTCCAGCCTGGAGCAATGCGGCGCAGGACCGCGATATCCCCGGCGAGAATCGCGGCTGGTGCTGAACTTTCGTCTGATTCCGGACATCCGCAAAGGTCTCGGCGGGATAATCCATCAGCCACAGCCTGGTGCGCAGTTCCAGGCCGCGCGGCATTTTCGGATCCCTGATCGGCTGGATGTAGACGCCGCAATCCGACCGTAGCAGGCCGCACGCCATCGTTCAGGTTTTTCCCGGCCGCCAAGCAGCAACGGCCGGGTATCAGGTTCAGAC
>JBAUUA010001386.1:0-6403 GCA_049582465.1 Bradyrhizobium sp.
CGAGCGGCGCCGGCCGCGCCGAGGTCAATCACCAGAACGTGCCGTCGGCGATGGTGCTGTTCCGCCCGATCTGGAAAGGCGTCCTGATCACGGCCGGTGGTTTCACCGGCGAGACCGCGAATGCCGCCATCGCCGATGGCCATGCCGACGCCATCGCGTTCGGCCGCATCTTCATTTCCAATCCGGATTTGCCGCGCCGCCTGCGCGAAGGCTTCCCGCTGACGCCCTATAACCGCGCGACCTTCTATGGCGGCGAGGAGAAGGGCTATACCGATTATCCCGTCTACGGCGAATTGGAGCCGGCGTGAGGGCGTTGCGATGTTCCCGGAAGAGCCAGAGGCGACAAAGAAGCCGAAAGCGGTGGCGCCGGGCAAACCCGCTCAAGGGCAATGCCTGTGCGGCAGTGTCCGCTTCGAGATCGATGTGCCGGCGCGTTGGGCCTGGCACGATCATTCGGTGGCGAGCCGGCGCGCACATGGCGCGGCCTATGCGACCTATGTCGGAAGCTGGCGCAAGCGTTTTCGCATTACCAAGGGTGAAGCCGATATCGCGCGCTATGAGGACAAGGCGGCAAGGACCGTGCGCAGCTTCTGCGCGCGCTGCGGCACGCAGATCATCTACGAACGCGCGCGGTCGCCGCATATGGTCAACATCCCGCGCGCGCTGTTCACAGGGCGCACCGGTCGGCAGCCGCTCTATCACATCGCCATCGAGGAAATGCAGGAATGGGCCTACACCGGCGAGCCGCTGGTGCCGCTGAAGGGGTTTCCCGGCGTGGTCTGGCAGCGCTCGAAAAAGAAGAAACGCGGCGATCGCGAAGGGATGTTTTGAGCTTGATCAACTGGCCCGCGATGTCGAGTCCCGCTTCGTCCGTCGCAGCGCAGGGCAGCCATGACCGCGCTTCCTTGATCTCACCGTCTCCGATCGGTCATGATGCCGGCGCCCGTCGGGAACGGCCGCGGGAAGGGGGAGGAAATTCATGAATCGCATCAGCGGGCGCTCGGCGTTCCTTGCATTGCTCAAGGACGAAGGCATTACGCATCTGTTCGGCAATCCCGGCACCACCGAACTGCCGATCATGCACGCGCTGAGGGAGCATCCCGACCTCACTTACGTGATGGCGATGCAGGAAAGCCTCGTGGTCGCCATCGCCGACGGTTTCAGCCGCGCCTCCGGCCGCCTCGTCGCCTGCAACGTCCATGTCGCGCCCGGGCTCGGCAACGCGATGGGCTCGCTGTTCAACGCCAGTTTTACCGGCACGCCGATGATCCTCACCGCGGGCCAGCAAGAGCAGGGCCACGGGCTGATGGAGCCGGTGCTGTACGGACCGCTGGTCCAGATGGCGGAGCCGCTGGTGAAATGGGCGGTCGAGGTGACGCGGCTGGAAGATTTTCCGCGGATCGTGCGCCGCGCTGCCAAGATCGCGACCACGCCGCCGACCGGACCGGTGTTCATCTCGCTGCCCGGCGATATCCTCAATGCCGAGGCCGGCATCGACCTCGGCCGTTCGACCCGCGTCGATACGCGGGTGAAGCCGTCCGACGAAGCGTTACAGGCGCTGGCGGCGCGCATCCTGAAAGCTGAGCACCCCGTCATCATCACCGGCGACGAAATCGTCAAGAGCGATGCGTTGAAGGAAGCCGCCCTGCTGGCGGAAACCCTCGGCTGTGCCGCGTTCCAGTCGTCGACGCCCTATGGCGCAAGTTTCCTGTCGGAGAGCCCGTGCTTCATGGGGGCGCTGTCGCGGCTGCAGAAGCAGGTTCGGGAGGTGCTGTCGCCCTACGATCTAATGATCGTGCTCGGCGCCGATCCCCTGCGGATGTCGGTGTACAGCGAGGTCGATCCGCTGCCCGAAGGCATGTCGATCGTGCAGGTCGGCCTGGTCGATTGGGACCTCGCCAAGAATTACGGCGCGGAGATCGCGCTGAAGGCCGATGTCAAGGAAACCGTGCGCGTGCTGGTTCCGGCGCTGAAGGCCGCGGGCGGTGCGGCGCTCGAGACCCGCGCCAGGCAGGGGATTGCCGCGCTGAAGTCAAAGAACTGGACCGCAAGGCGTGCGCCCCTGATCGAGCAAATTTCGAAGGCAAAGGAACGCTCGCCGATCGATCCGGATTATCTCGCGCTGCAGGTGGTCGAGGCGATGCCGGATAACGCCATCCTGGTCGACGAGGGGTTGACCTCTTCGCGCCAGATGCTGGCGCTGCGCCCGCATCGCGACCGCTATGGCTATCACGCCTTGGCGTCGGGCGGTATCGGCTGGGGATTGCCGGCGTCCGTCGGCGTCAGCCTGGCGAACCCGGACCGGCCGGTGGTGTGCTACTCCGGCGACGGCAGCGCAATGTATTCGATCCAGGCGCTGTGGACCGCGGCGCACCAGAAGCTGCCGTTGACGGTCATCATCGTCAACAATGGCGGTTACCGCATCATCAAGCAGAGGCTGCTGGCGTTTCATGGCGACGATCATTACGTCGGTATGGATTTCGTCGATCCGCCGGTTGATTTTACCGGCATGGCCAAGGCGCTCGGGCTGGAGGCGATGCGGATCACCGAGGCAAAGGATTTGAAGCCGGCGTTGTCGTCGGCGTTCAAGCGGCCCGGTGCGAAGCTGATCGAGGTCGTGGTCGACGGGACGGTGTAAACCCGTCATTCCGGGGCGATGCGCAGCATCGAACTCCGATGTGCAACTGCACATCGGAGAATCTCGAGATTCCGGGTCTGGTCCTTCGGACCATCCCGGAATGACGAGAAGTTCGCCGCTCGTCTCGAAACGGCGAGAGACTTACTCCGCCGCTCTCGCCGGTACATGCGGGCGATACTGCACGGCCGGATGCGGCACGGTGAGCCGCGCGCGGTTTGCGCCGAACAGTTTTTCGCGCAACGTTCCCGGCTGGTAGGAAGTCTTGTAGCGTCCCCGCCGCACCAGCTCCGGCACCAGCATGTCGGCGATATCCTCAAAATCGCCGGGCGAGACCGCGAAGGGGATGTTGAGGCCATCGACATCGGTCTGGTCGAACCAGGCCTCGATCGCGTCGGCGACTTTTTCCGGCGTTCCAACCGCGACCGGTCCGATGCCGCCGATGCCGACATGCTGGGCGACCTCGCGCACCGTCCAGACCCGGTCGGGATCGGCGCGGGTGATGTTGTCCATCGCGGTGCGGCCGGCGTCGTTCTCGACATGGCGAACCTGCTGGTCGAGATCGTAGGTGGAGAAGTCGACGCCGGTCCAGCCGGACATCAACGTGAGCGCGCCCTCGGGGCTGATGTGGCTGCGATAGTCGGCGTATTTGGCCTTGGCTTCCGCCTCGGTGCGGCCGAGAATGACGGTGAACATGCTGAACATCAAGATGTCAGCCGGGTTGCGCCCGGCCGTGCCGGCGAGTTCGCGAATGGCCGCGACCCGCGGCGCGATGATCTTGGCTGACGGCCCCGACATGAACACGCATTCGGCATGCTCGGCCGCGAACTGCCGTCCACGCGGCGAGGTGCCGGCCTGATACAGCACCGGCGTTCGTTGCGGCGACGGCTCGCAGAGGTGAATGGCATCGACGCGGTAGTTTTTTCCTTCGTGCCGGATCCGATGCACCTTCGCTGGGTCCGCAAAAATTCCTCGCGCCCGATCGCGCAGCGCCGCATCGTCCTCCCAGCTTCCTTCCCAGAGCTTGTAGACCACCTCCATATATTCGTCGGCGACGTCGTAGCGGTCGTCATGCGCGGTCTGCTTGTCCTTGCCGGCGCCCTTGGCCGCGCTGTCGAGATAGCCGGTCACCACGTTCCAGCCGATGCGTCCCTCGGTCAGATGGTCGAGCGTCGACATCCGCCGCGCGAAAGCGTAGGGCGGCTCATAGGACAGGTTGGAGGTCACTCCGAAACCGAGATTTTGGGTGACCGCGGCCATCGCCGAAATCAGCAGCAGCGGATCGTTACAAGGCGTCTGCGTGGCGTTGCGCAACGCCGCGTCCGGACTGCCGCCGAACACGTCATAGACGCCGAGCACGTCGGCCAGAAACAGGCCGTCGAACCGGCCGCGCTCCAGCGTTTTGGCCAGATCGATCCAGTACGGCAGCCGGTTATAGTCCACCGTGCGGTCGCGCGGATGGGTCCACAGCCCCGGCGATTGATGCGCCACACAATTCATGGCGAAGGCGTTGAGCCGGATTTCCTTTTTCATGAACGAACCGCCCTGGATATGTTGTTATCGCCCGGTCGGACGCCCAGCTTCGGCGGAAATTGTTGCATTCCGGCGGCCCTGCGCAAAGCAAAATGTCGATGCCATGCCACTTCCGGCCGGCTTCGTATCTCGATACGTTGGCCCGCCGCGAAGCCTGTGCGACCCGCGAAAGGAACACATGACCAGAATTGACGCCATCGAACGGGCGCGCCAAAGGCTGCATTCCGGCGAGTTCCTCGCCGAACTCGACCGCAGGGTCGGCTATCCCACGGAAAGCCAGAATCCCGAGCGGGGCGATGCATTGCGCGCCTATCTCGTGGAAGAACTTACTCCGGCTTTCGCGCAGCTCGGTTTCTCGACAAGGCTGATCGAATCGCCTGATGGCAAGAGCCCTTACCTACTGGCGGAATATCGCGAGAGCGCTTCGGCACCGACCGTCCTGATGTACGGGCACGGCGACGTCGTCGATGGCATGGTCGGCGAATGGCGCGACAATCTCGATCCATGGCGGACGACGGTCGTCGGCGACCGCGTCTATGGCCGCGGCACCGCCGACAACAAGGGCCAGCACAGCATCAATCTGTCGGCGCTTGGTGCCGTGCGTGCAGCGCGCGGCGGACGGCTGGGCTTCAACGTCAAATTCATCGTCGAAACCGGCGAGGAGATCGGCTCGCCGGATCTGCGCCAGGTGTGCGAATCCCTGCGCGATGAACTCAAGGCCGATCTGTTCCTGGCGTCCGACGGGCCGCGGCTGGCTGCCGATCGCCCTACCATTTTCCTCGGTTGCCGCGGCGGATTGCGAATTCGTCTCGATGTGAACCTGCGCGAAGGCTCGCACCATTCCGGCAATTGGGGCGGCGTGTTGGCCAACCCCGCGACCATCCTGGCGAACGCGATCGCGACGCTGGTGGATGGCCACGGCCGCCTGTTGCTGGACGCGCTGAAGCCACCGCGGCTTTCCAATCAGATCCGCGCCATTCTGGCCGACGTCAGGATCGAGCCGACGGCGGACGAGCCGGCGCTGTCGGAGAACTGGGGCGAGGAGGGCTTGTCGGCGGCCGAGCGGCTCTATGCCTGGAACACGCTCGAAGTGCTGGCGATATCGTCGGGCAATATCGAGAAACCGGCCAACGCCATTCCCGGCCGCGCGCAGGCGATGCTGCAGCTTCGATTTGTCGTGGGCACTGCGGTCGACAAGGTCATTGACGCCGTGCGGGCGCATTTGCACACAAGGGGTTTTCCGATGGTCGAGGTGCGCGCGACGCAAAGCTTTGCAGCCTCGCGGACCGATTTCGACAGCCCCTGGATCAACTGGGCGGCGGCCTCGATCCGTCAGACCACGGGCAAGCCGCCGGCGGTGCTGCCGAATTTCGGCGGCTCGCTGCCGAACGACGTGTTTTCCGATTGTTTGGGATTGCCGACGATCTGGGTGCCGCATTCCTATCCCGGTTGCTCCCAGCACGCGCCCAATGAGCACATTCTGCTTTCCGTAACCCAGGAAGCGCTCGGCATCATGGCCGGTCTGTTCTGGGATTTGGGTGAGATGCCGCGTCCGCTGTAGCCGCCGGACCAGAATGGCGCGTGCGGCATCGCGTTTGTCGCATCCGTCCGGGCGGCGGACGCCAAAACAAGGCTTGTCGCCGCTGCCGTCCGGGTCGGGCGACGGCCTAAAGTTACATTCTATTCCGGCCCGAATTATGCAAGCATCACAGCAGTCTTCCACATGAGGAGAGGACGAATGAGACATCTGCCTATCATTGGCCTGGCGCTCGCCGCCGCGCTCGCAGGGAGCCCGGCGAACGCCGAAGAACTCACGGGGACATTGAAGAACATCAAGGAAACCGGCGCGATCACCCTTGGTTTTCGCGACTCGTCGATCCCGTTCTCCTATCTGGACGACAACCAGAAGCCGGTCGGGTTTGCGATGGACATCTGCTACAAGATCGTCGACGCCGTGAAGAAGGAGCTCAAGCTCGACAAGCTCGAGGTCAAGCTCAATCCGGTCACCTCGGCGACCCGCATTCCGCTGATGGCCAACGGCACCGTCGACCTTGAATGCGGCTCGACCACCAATAATGCCGAGCGTCAGAAGCAGGTCTCGTTCACCAATACCCATTTCCTGACCGCGAGCCGCTTCGTTTCGAAAAAATCCAGCAAGCTCGACAAGATCGACGATCTCAAGGGCAAGTCGGTGGTCTCGACATCGGGCACCACCAACATCAAGCAGCTCACCGA
>JBAUUA010001387.1:0-2694 GCA_049582465.1 Bradyrhizobium sp.
GTCACCTTGCTCGGACGCAACGGCGCCGGCAAAACCACCACGTTGAAATCGGTGATGGGAATCATCGGCAAACGTACCGGCTCGGTCCGGTTCGACGGCCGGGAAATCGTCCGTGCGTCCTCCGACAGGATCGCGCGCATGGGCGTCGCCTTCTGCCCGGAGGAACGGGGGATTTTCGCCAGCCTCGACGTCCGGGAAAATCTCCTGCTGCCGCCGATCGTGCGGCCCGGCGGCCTGTCGCTGGACCAGATCTTCGACCTGTTTCCCAATCTGAAGGAGCGGCTCAACAGCCAAGGCACCAAATTGTCCGGCGGCGAGCAGCAGATGCTGGCGATCGCGCGAATCCTGCGCACCGGCGCGCGCTTCCTGATGCTGGACGAGCCGACCGAGGGGCTGGCGCCCGTCATCATCCAGCAGATCGGCCACACCATCGCGCGGCTCAAGAAGGAAGGCTTCACGATCCTTCTGGTCGAGCAGAATTTCCGTTTCGCCGCCACCGTGGCGGATCGCTACTACATCGTCGAGCATGGCAAGGTGATCGACGGCTTCGCCAATGCCGACCTGCAGGCCAATATGGACAAGCTGCACACCTATCTCGGCGTCTGAAGGCAGTCGGAAGAGTTCGTTACGAAAGATCTGATCGATGCAAGCTCTCTACGCACAGCTCTTGGTGGGACTGATCAACGGCTCGTTTTACGCGCTGCTCAGTCTCGGGCTCGCCGTGATCTTCGGCATGCTCAACATCATCAATTTCGCCCATGGCGCGGTCTACATGATGGGCGCCTTCGTCGCCTATTTCCTGCTGAATGTGGCGGGCATCGGCTATTGGCCGGCGCTGATCATCGCTCCCATCGTGGTCGGCATTTTCGGCATGATCCTGGAGCGGACCATGCTGCAATGGCTTGCCGGCCTCGACCATCTCTACGGGCTGCTGCTGACCTTTGGCCTGGCGCTGATCATCCAGGGCGTGTTCCAGAATTATTTCGGTTCGTCCGGTTTGCCCTATTCGATCCCGGACGAGCTGAAGGGCGGCATGAATCTCGGCTTCATGTACCTGCCGATCTATCGCGGCTGGGTGGTGATCTTCTCCCTGATCGTTTGTATCGGAACCTGGTACCTGATCGAACGCACCCGGCTCGGTGCCTATCTGCGCGCCGCGACTGAAAACCCGACGCTGGTCCGCGCCTTCGGTATCAACGTGCCGCGCATGATCACCCTGACGTACGGGCTCGGCGTCGGCCTAGCCGCGCTCGCCGGGGTGTTGTCGGCGCCGATCAACCAGGTCCGGCCGCTGATGGGCGAAAATGTCATCATCGTGGTGTTCGCGGTGGTCGTGATCGGCGGCATGGGTTCGATCATGGGATCGATCATCACCGGCTTTGCGCTGGGTGTGATCGAGGGTTTGACGAAATACTTCTATCCGGAGGCCTCCAATACCGTGGTGTTTGTGCTCATGGTGCTGGTGCTGCTGGTGAAGCCCACAGGACTGACAGGACGGGCGGCCTAACATGACGGTGATGACCGACGATTCAATTCCGGTGACCCCGCGCGCCATCCACGACGAGATGGTTGCGTTCGGCGTCATGGCAGCGCTGCTTCTGATCGTGCCGTTGACCGGCATTTACCCGTTCTTCGTGATGCAGGCGCTGTGCTTTGCCTTGCTCGCCTGTGCCTTCAATCTCCTGATCGGATATGGCGGCCTGTTGTCGTTCGGCCACGCGATGTTTCTGGGTACCGCGGGTTACGTTTCGGGCCATGCGTTGAAGGTCTGGGGGCTGCCGCCTGAGCTCGGCATTCTCGCCGGCACCGCCGCCTCCGCCGCGCTCGCCGTCATCACCGGCCTCGTCGCGATCCGCCGCCAGGGCATTTATTTCGCGATGATCACGCTGGCGCTCTCCCAGCTCCTGTATTTCATCTATCTGCAGGTGCCGTTCACCCACGGCGAGGATGGCATCCAGGGCATTCCGCAGGGCTATCTGTTCGGTATTTTCAACCTCGCCAACCCGACCATCCTTTACTACACCGTGCTCGCCGGTTTCCTGTTCGGCTTCCTCCTGATCTTTCGCACCATCAACTCGCCGTTCGGCGAGGTGTTGAAAGCCATTCGCGAGAATGAGCCGCGCGCGATATCGCTTGGCTACAAGACCGATCAGTACAAGCTGCTCGCCTATATCCTGTCGGGAACGCTTGCGGGGTTCGCCGGCGCACTGAAGGTGTTTGTCGCGCAAAATGCTTCGTTGACGGACGTCGAAGTGGCGATGTCCGGCCAAATCGTGCTGATGACGCTGGTCGGCGGTCTCGGCACCGTGTTCGGTCCGGTTTTCGGCGCCTTTGTCATCGTCGCCATGCAACAATACCTTTCCGGTCTCGGGCAGTGGGTAACGGTGATCCAGGGCTCGGTCTTCGTGGTCTGCGTGCTGACGTTCCGTCGCGGCGTGATCGGGGAAATCGCGCATTATTTCCGCCGGTCGCTCTGAAAGGGCCGGTTTCCTGAGCGTTTTCGGTCCCACAAAGCGGTGGATGACCGGGTTCCACGCTGCCGCCGGCTACCGGCTTTGCCGGAAAAGTGCTCTATGACGGTTCTGTGACAGGCCGCTTCGGCCGCCTTTTCCGTAAATTTGGGACATATTCGATGCTGCGTTGGTTTCGCGCCTTTCTTCCCAGGGAGGAACGGTTTTTCGAGCTGTTCGCCCG
>JBAUUA010001388.1:0-7703 GCA_049582465.1 Bradyrhizobium sp.
AGTTATGGGTCCCTGCTTTCGCAGGGACAACGCCGGTTGGCGGATCAGCCACACGGAAACCGCCGCAAAAAGTTTCAGGCATCACGATAAATTATTCGGCGAAACCACCGCCAAAGCCCCCCGTAGCTCGGGCCAACGGCGACGCAGTCACTTCATCAACGGACCAGCGTCGTTGTTGCCCCAAGCGCCGGCGGACATCCGCCGGTCACCTCAATCCATCGGGAGACGATCCATGTCCAAGCGTATTGCATTTTTCTCCGCCGCCGCCATCGGCGCGCTGGCCCTGACCGCAACCGTCGTCGCGCCGGTGAGCGCGCAAGACAAGATGAAGAGCGAAATGTCCGGCGAGAAGACCGTGATGGTCGGCGGCGCCGCGATGTTCCCGTCGAAGAACATCATCCAGAATGCCGTCAACTCGAAGGACCACACCACGCTGGTCGCGGCGGTGAAGGCTGCCGGTCTCGTCGGCACGCTGGAAGGCAAGGGCCCGTTTACCGTGTTCGCGCCGACCAACGGCGCCTTCGGCAAGCTGCCGGCCGGCACGGTCGACACGCTGGTGAAGCCCGAGAACAAGGCGACCCTGACCAGGATCCTCACCTACCACGTGGTCGCGGGCAAGCTCGAGGCGTCCGACCTGACCGACGGCAAGAAGCTGAAGACCGTGCAGGGCGAGGAGCTGACCGTCAAGCGTTCGGGCAATACGGTGATGATCATCGACGCCAAGGGCGATTCCTCGACCGTGACCATTCCGAACGTCAACCAGTCGAACGGCGTGATCCACGTGGTCGATACCGTCCTGATGCCGTCGTAACGCCCCCGCCCGTCCTGCTTTTGTCCCCAACAGGATGAGCGACCGCGAGCCGGGGCAACCCGGCTCGCTTTTTTGTGACCGCGATAGCCTGCGTGCATCGATTCTATCGTGCGTATGGGAGTAACGAAGCCGGAGTTCCCGGCGTATAATCGAACGTACCGACCTCCAGAGATGGAAAAGCCCAAGGATTCGCCATGTCCAGCCTTGCAGCCAGCGATGAACGCGCCGTACCGGCCACGGCCAAGGTAATCCAGCCGGCGTGGGTCCGCACGGTGCACTGGATCAACGCCGTGGCGATGATCCTGATGATCATGTCGGGATGGCAGATCTATAACGCCTCGCCGCTGTTCAATTTCCTGAAATTCTCAAAGAGCATCACGCTCGGCGACTGGCTCGGCGGCGCGCTGCTGTGGCATTTCGCGGCGATGTGGCTGTTGATGGTCAACGGCCTCGTTTATCTAGCGTTGGGTCTTGCCACCGGCCGCTTCCGCAGGAAGTTGCTGCCGATCACTCCCGGCGGCGTGATCTCCGACGCCAGGGCGGCGCTGACCGGCCATCTGTCGCATGACGACCTCACCCGGTACAACTACGTGCAGAAGCTGCTCTATGCCGGCATCATCGCGGTCGGGATCGTCATCGTCCTGTCGGGCCTGTCGATCTGGAAGCCGGTGCAGCTGCAATGGCTGACCGCACTGTTCGGCGGCTATGATGTGGCGCGTTACGTTCACTTCATCTGCATGTCGGCGATCGTTGCGTTCCTGGTCGTGCATGTCGCGCTGGCGGTGCTGGTGCCGAAGAGCCTGCGCGCCATGATCATCGGCCGCTAATTTCGAGGAGGATTTATCATGGGCCGACTTCGCTCGCTTCTGATCCCTGGCGTCGACAAGAAGCTCCTGGTCCGCGACGCGGTGAAGGTGATGCCGGATCTGGCGCGCCGGCGCTTTATCGCCGGTGGCGCAAGCCTGGGCGCGCTGACGCTTTTGACCGGCTGCGACGTATCCGACAGCTTTTCCGCCGAGGACATGCTGAAGAAGGTCTCGAAGTTCAATGACGCCGTGCAGGCGCTGATCTTCAATCCCAACGCGCTGGCGCCGGAATTCCCGGAGAGCGCGATCACCAAGCCGTTCCCGTTCAACGCCTATTACGATCTCGACGACGCGCCCACCGTCGACGGCAAGGCGTGGAAGTTCGAGGTGCGCGGCCTGGTCGACAACAAGAAGTCCTGGACGCTGGAGGAGCTCTACAAGTTGCCGCAGGTCAAGCAGATCACGCGCCATATCTGTGTCGAGGGCTGGAGCGCGATCGGGAGCTGGACCGGCACGCCGCTACGCGATTTCCTCAAGCTCGTCGGCGCCGACACCCGCGCGAAATATTGCTGGTTCCAGTGCGCGGATTCCGAAGGCTACAATTCGCCACTGGACATGGCGACGGCGCTGCATCCGCAGACCCAGATGACGTTCAAGTTCGCCGACGAGATCCTGCCGCGGGCCTATGGCTATCCGATGAAGATCCGGGTGCCGACAAAGCTCGGCTTCAAGAATCCGAAATACGTGATCTCGATGGAAGTCACCAACGACTACAAGGGCGGCTACTGGGAAGACCAGGGCTACAATTCGTTCAGCGGGAGTTGAATGATCGACCGCGCAGGGTGGGCAAAGGCGCGCATGCGCCATGCCCACCGGTGTCGATGCGGTTGAGATTGGTGGGCACGCTGCGCTTTGCCCACCCTACGGTTTCTGTACCAGCTTGCCCTGGAACGCCGCCGCGATCGCACCCACCGCCAGCATCGCTGCCGAGACGTTGAGCGCATAGGACAGGCTGCCCATCGCGTCGGTGACGGCGCCGACCGCGATCGGGCCCAGCGTCTGGCCGATGCCGAAGGCGATGGTCATTGCCGCGATTCCCTTCGGCCAGGCCGAAGGCGGATAGTTGAGGCGGATAAAGGCGGTGGTCGATCCCACCACCGCGAAGAATGCCACCCCGAACACCAGCGCCGAGATCGCCAGCAACAACGGGGAATGTCCGAACAGCGGCAGCGCCGCGCCGAAAGCGTTGACGCCGAGGATGATCGCGGTGGAGAGGCCGCCACGGTCGAGCGCCAGCACGCGGCGCCACACCCACGGCGTCACGAAGGCGCTGACGCCGATCAGGCTCCAGAACGCGCTCTGCGCCGCCGCGCCGCCGCCGGCGTCGCGGACGTAGGCGATCATGAAGGTCATGTAGGCGATGTAGCCGGCGCCGAACAGGAAATAGCCGGCGAGATAGATCACGACCGGCATGACCGCGAATTTCGCCGGCGCCGCTTCGGCGATGCCGTCATCGACATCGATCGGCGTCAGCATCAGCGGAACGGTCATGGCGACCGCAAGCGCCGTCATCGCCCACCATACGATCCACCACGAGCCGGGGCCGGACACATTCAGCACGAATGGCGCGATCAGGCCCGAGGCCAGGATGCCGAGCCCGGGCCCGGCGTAAAAAAGACTCAGCAGAAAGTTCGCTCGCGCCGGACGCGACTGGGCAATCTTCGTGGCCAGTGTGCCGCCGGCGACAAATCCGACCGCTGCGCCGAACCCGGCAAGCAACCGGGCAAAGCTCAAGACGAAAAAATTGCCCGACAGCGCGCACAGCGCCAGCGACACCAGGCAGGCCAGGGTTCCCCAGCGCACCGCGGCGGAAAGGCCGTATCGCCGGATCAGCCGCGAGGCCATCAGCGCGCCCGCCAGATAGCCCGCCGCATTGATGGTGTTCATGAAACCCGCGGCCGAATACGACCAGCCGAGTGCGTCCCGCATGTCCGGCAGCACCAGCGAATAGGCGAAGCGGCCGATCCCGAGGCCAACGGTCGGGGTCAGCGACAGGATCAGGATCAGCCGTGCGGGATGCGCAGGCGGCGAGGGAGAGGCGGGGGCTTTCACGGGATTCTCCGGCGGGCCCCGCCATTGTGGCAGGTGAGGGGCCGGTTGCACAGGCGCGTGGCCAGCAATGGTGTCTTGCCATCAGCGCAAGGGCGTTTTAGCACTCCGCCTTCCACCGTCATTCCGGGGCGCGCGCCAGCGCGAACCCGGAATCCATCTCACCTCTGGATTCCGGGTTGCCTCGCTATGCTCGGCGTCCGGAATTGACGGACAGAGATTGCAACGAGGATTTCCCATGGCGACCCACAAGCTCCTGCTTCTCCCCGGCGACGGCATCGGCCCCGAAGTGATGGCGGAGGTGAAGCGCCTGATCGGCTGGCTCAATGCGCAGGGCATCGCGCATTTCGAGACCGAGGATGGGCTGGTCGGCGGCGCGGCCTATGACGCGAGCAAGCAGAGCATCACGGACGCCACCATGGCCAAGGCGATGGCCGCGGACGCCGTGATCTTTGGCGCGGTCGGCGGCCCGAAATGGGACAGCGTCCCCTACGAGGCGCGGCCCGAGGCCGGGCTGCTTCGCTTGCGCAAGGACCTCGGCCTGTTCGGCAATCTGCGCCCGGCGGTGTGCTATCCGGCGCTGGCAGACGCATCGAGCCTGAAGCGCGAGGTGGTCGAGGGCCTCGACATCATGATCGTGCGCGAGCTCACCGGCGGGGTGTATTTCGGCGAGCCGAAAACCATCACCGATCTCGGCAACGGCCAGAAGCGCGCCATCGATACGCAAGTTTACGACACCTATGAAATCGAGCGCATCGCCCGCGTCGCCTTCGACCTGGCGCGCAAGCGCCGCAACAAGGTGACGTCGATGGAAAAGCGCAACGTCATGAAATCGGGCGTGCTCTGGAACGAGGTGGTCACCCAGGTCCATGCGCGCGAATACAAGGATGTCGAGCTCGAGCATCAGCTCGCCGATTCCGGCGGCATGAACCTGGTGAAATGGCCGAAGCAGTTCGATGTCATCGTGACGGACAATCTGTTCGGCGACATGCTCTCGGATATCGCGGAGATGCTGACGGGCTCGCTCGGCATGCTGCCGTCGGCGTCGCTCGGCGAGGTCGACGTCAAAACCAAAAAGCGCAGGGCGCTGTATGAGCCCGTGCACGGCTCGGCGCCCGACATCGCCGGCAAGGGGCTGGCCAATCCGATCGCGATGATCGCGTCATTCGGAATGGCGCTGCGCTATTCCTTCGACATGGGCGCCCTAGCCGACCAGGTCGACGCGGCGATCGCTGCCGTGCTGGCGAGCGGCCTGCGCACCGCGGACATCAAGTCCGAGGGCACTACCTCGGTCAGCACCACGCAGATGGGCGAAGCGATCCTGAAGGAATTGCAGAAACTGCACGCGTAAGCGCGCGTCACGTCAATGGTAGGGTGGGCAAAGCGAAGCGTGCCCACCATGCACGGCAAACGATCTAGACGGTGGGCACGGCGCTAATGCGCCTTTGCCCACCCTACGTATTCTGCGTTGAGAGAGACGGCTGTATCTTCGCGCTCAATACAGCGGAAAACTCCGCGGATATCCGCCCATGTCCGACGGCGGGTTGGTCGGCTGGCGGTCGATCGGGCGATTGTTGTTCTCGCGCGCGAACGACGGGTAGCCGTACTCCGGCGGATAGGCGTAATCGGTGAACTTGCGGTCGCCCGGCAGGACCTCGACGCCGGCATCGAGCCAGGAGCGCTTGGTGACGTAAATCCGGGTGTGCGGTCCTTGCTGATAGACCACGTTGGGGCCGCTCGTCCCGTAATAGGGCCGGCCGCGGTTGTCGTACTGCCGCTTGGGCTCGGCGCTCGCCGACGTGATGTCGAAGCCAACGGCGACGACGGCGAAAGCAGCCAGCAGCACCGCAAGCTTGGTCGCGGCAGGAATTTTTGGGGTCATCATGTCCTCACGGGCGGCCCGGCCGCCATTTCCGATTTGGCCGCCACTTTAGCTGCCGGCCCCACACAGCCACAAGGTCAAACCGGCCACACTGCGCTGGAATAATGCAGGACCATACGAAAAGTTGCTTGAGAACCAGCGGCTTGGCGGGGGGCCGATTAAAGCGTGCCGCGCAAGGGCAGGTCGTCCGCCGACGTCACCCAGTCCGACGAGGCGGCCGGAGGGGAGGTCGACGCGCAGTTCGTCCGCCGGAGCTCGGCGCGGGCGAACAATTCAGCCAGTTTGGGGTCGTTTCCGGCCGTGAGCAGCATCAGCCGGTTCAACAAGCAACCGACCGCAGCCCGCTGAGCGGGCAAGGCCTCAGCCTGGCAGGACCAGCCGGAAATCTGCAGGCCGGAATCGTTGAGATGTTTAAGGAAGCCGAGGCAGGATCGGCCGTCGCCGGAAGGACGAAGCAGCGTCACGCTGCCGAACTTGCTGTCGACGACCCCGGCAGCTTCCAGGTTGCGCGGGTCTTTGGGGTCCATTCGGGCGGCGAGATTGTCGATGGCTTGCCCCGATTGGCCGAATTCGCCACCCGGGCGATAAATTTCGAGTTCCGCGACCGGCCTGTCACCCGGCGCGGCGTCGCGGGCGGACCAGCGAATGACGTCCCGTCGGCCGCCCAGCGGATGCCTGAATATCTCGTAGGTCTCTGTTTTTTCTGGAAAATCGAGCTGGCTGACCGCGAATGCGGGACGGGAGCGGTCCGCCACGTTCCAGGCTGCCTTCGCCGCGGGCTCGTTCGCTCCGTCGGTGGGCAATCGGTCCCATAGATGAATCCCGAGGATCGCAACCAGCGCAAGAGTACCCACATAGGCCAACAGGCGCGCCAGCGTGCCGCAGCACTCATCGGCGAAGCCGGTGAGCGCCGGATGGATTCGGGTCTGATATGAGGGGTGGGCTCGGTTGGCCCAAAACGATCGCATCGAGCGTCCGGTACGCGGGTCTGACGTTGTCTTGGGGGCGTTTCTCGCATAGAAGCGCTGCCTCTTCCCTTTCCGCCAGGGGCGGCCGGGAGGCATTTTTCTGCGGAGAGTGAACGATGGGTTACAAAGTCGCGGTGGTCGGAGCGACCGGCAATGTCGGGCGGGAAATGCTCAACATTCTCGACGAGCGCAAATTCCCGGCTGACGAGGTGGTGGCGCTGGCGTCACGCCGCAGCATGGGCGTCGAAGTGTCCTATGGTGACCGCACCCTGAAGGTCAAAGCGCTCGAGAACTACGATTTCTCCGATGTCGATATCTGCCTGATGTCGGCGGGCGGCGCGGTGTCGAAGGAATGGTCGCCGAAAATCGGCGCCGCCGGCGCGGTCGTGATCGACAACTCGTCCGCCTGGCGCATGGATCCCGACGTGCCGTTGATCGTGCCCGAGGTCAATGCGGATGCGGTCGCGAACTTCGCCAAGAAGAACATCATCGCCAATCCGAACTGCTCGACCGCGCAGCTCGTGGTCGCGCTGAAGCCGCTGCACGACAAGGCGGTCATCAAGCGCGTGGTGGTCTCGACCTACCAATCGGTTTCCGGCGCCGGCAAGGACGCCATGGACGAACTGTTTTCGCAGACCAAGGCGGTCTACACCAACAGCGACATCGTCAACAAGAAATTCCCCAAGCGTATCGCCTTCAACGTGATCCCCGAGATCGACGTGTTCATGGAGGACGGCTACACCAAGGAAGAGTGGAAGATGATGATGGAGACCAAGAAGATTCTTGATCCCAAAATCAAGCTGACCGCGACCTGCGTCCGGGTGCCGGTGTTCGTCGGCCATTCCGAAGCCGTCAGCATCGAGTTCGAAAATCCGATTTCGCCCGACGAGGCGCGCGACATCCTGCGCAACGCGCCGGGGTGCCTGGTGATCGACAAGCACGAGCCCGGTGGTTACGTCACGCCCTATGAGGCGGCCGGCGAGGACGCGACCTATATCAGCCGCATCCGGGAGGATGCGACGGTGGAGAACGGCCTGGTGCTGTGGTGCGTCTCCGACAATCTGCGCAAGGGCGCGGCACTGAACGCGATCCAGATCGCCGAGTGCCTGATCAACCGCAAGCTGATC
>JBAUUA010001389.1:0-2654 GCA_049582465.1 Bradyrhizobium sp.
GCCTAAATCCGGAATCCAAAAACGCAAGAAAACCGAAACCCACCCCCGACTTTCTTGCAAAATCCAATACTTGCCCAGCTCAAATTACAGCGATGCATCAATCGCTTCCGAATTCTTCACGGGCGACCACCTAACACGGTAGATCCCGGCTCAAGGCCGGGACGACGATTGATGCGCGTCACTTCCGTCCCCGCGGCAGCATCGCGAATTGTTCGGTGCGGTCGCGTTCGGTCATGTCGACCACGGTTACCATCGGCGCGGTCAGCTCATAGACGTAGCTGACATCGGTGAAATACCGCTTCGAGACGCCGCCCAGCGCTTCCGGCGCGACGCGGTCGAGCAGGATCAGGCCGAAATCGCTGTCGGGCCGGCGCGTCGCCGCCGAGGTGTTGAATTCTTCCCAGCGGAAATTGAAGATGGCGTCGGGCTCCTCGCCCGTCACTTCCCAATGCGCGACGATGTGCGGATGCTTGCCGACCAGCGAAAGCCCCTCGTCGGAATGCGACGCCAGCTCGAAGAACAGCAGCGACAGGCTTTGCGCGGCCCGTGCGCTCACCGCGATATCGGGACCCGAGACCGCGATCCGCTCGGCATGCGGAATCGCGCGCGCCTCGAACAGGCCCTTCAGTTTGACGCCCTGCCACTGGCTTTCGCTGAGCAGCGAGACCACGTTGGACATCGCATGGATGCGGCCGATCAGAAGCTCGCGAGCGACGTCGATGTCGGCGCCGTGGCGCAGCGTGCGCGTCACGATCGACTGGATCACGGCGAGGATGTTCTTGACGCGATGATTGAGCTCGTCGATCACCGCGGTGAGCCGGCGCTCGAAGCCGATCCGCACCTGGATTTCGCGGCTGAGCCTCAGGTTATTGTAGGCGACATAGCCGAACAGCCCGCAGACGATCGTGGTCAGCGCGAGCCCAATCGCCGCCACGACCGTGGCGGTCTGCTCGGCACGCGCCGTCGCGTTGGTCTTGGCGTAGTAGCCGAGCGACCAGTCGCGGCCGCCGAAGGTCACGGTCCGCAGCATCGACGGCGCGGACGCTTGCGACGATGCCGGCCTCGATGTCACGACGCCCTGATGATCGGCGATCAGCTCGCTGTCGGGATCGCGGGGATCCTTCAGCACCACCGAGAACAGCGACAGGTCGTCGTTCGTCAGCATCAGCGACGCCAGGTCGTAGGAAAAGGTGACGAAACCCGCCGGCTGCGCGCCGCCTTCCGGCAGCACCGGCGCGCACAACACCAGCCCGACCGGTCCGTCCGGGCGCAACAACGAGAAGGGATCGGAGGCGATCGGCTTGCTTTCGGCCATGGCCCGCGCCAGCATCGGCCCGAGCACCGGATGCTGGTCCAGGGAGCGGCCCGCAAGGGCCATCGTCTCGGCGTTGCGCGGCTCGACATCCATCAGCACGTCGAGCGGCTCACCGAGCGCGCGCGTATCCAGCGGCTGATCATCGAAATTGCGGATCGTGGGCTTCGGAAATCCTGCTCCCTTGAGCTCGGCGCGCGCCGCGTCCAGTTCGCTCGGCGCGAGCCGCGCGATCCAGCCGGCAACCACGAAATCGGTCTTGAAGGCGTAGATCGAGGCGCGCAACGGCTGCAGCATATTGGCCTTCATCACCGAAGGCGCGCGAAACAGCCCAGCCGCGACGCGCGCGAGCAGCTCACGCTCGGTCAGCCGGTCCTGAACCAGACTGGCGTGGACGTCGATGGCGCGCGCCAGCGCGATCCCGTCGACGGTCAGTTCCTGGTCATGGACGCGGTACGCCGCAAGCCCGGAGAGCAGAACCCCGATGAGCGCGATGAAACCGATGATGAAACCCAGCCGAACCACTCGTTTACCCGGGCAATGAGGAGCTGGCGAAGAACGGAAGCGACAGCTTTCGTCCGCCGTGGCGGCAACAAACCGAAGGGGGCAACATACCGAAGCCGAATGGAAGCCAACCGTACCGGGATATTGGAGGAGCGATCATCAGGACGCAACTGCGGTTGGCGGAGAAGATTAAGACGAAGAAAAACAGGCTGCCACAAGCGCGTGCCGGCAAGGGCTGGAGGATGTTAATCACGCCGAACCGATTTTGTTCCAGCAAGTTCGAAAGTCTGTCGCTCGGCCGCATCATGCAGGTCGTCATTCCGGAATGCGCCCCCGGAATCCAGATTCGCTATCGTGGCTATGGAATCCGGGCCTGCCCGCTCCGTGCGCGCCCTGCAACGACGAGTCTGAATTTCGCCGACCAAAGGCGTTAACGATAGATCAGCGCCAACGGCGTTAACCAATTACTTCAACCCGCCCTGACCCGCGCCGGCGCAAGACCGCCCTTGGTCTCTATGAAACCGATGATGCGGTCCAGCCCTTCGCTCTTCTTCAGGTTGGTCATCACGAACGGCCGCTCGCCGCGCATCCTCTTCGCATCCGTGTCCATCTTCGCCAGCGAAGCGCCGACATGTGGCGCGAGGTCGATCTTGTTGATGACCAGGAGATCGGAGCGGGTGATGCCGGGGCCGCCCTTGGAAGGGATCTTGTCGCCGGCAGCGACGTCGATCACGTAGATAGTGAGATCGGCGAGTTCGGGCGAGAAAGTGGCGGCGAGATTGTCGCCGCCGGATTCGATCAGCACCAGATCGAGCGCGGGGAATTTCGCGCGCATGTC
>JBAUUA010001390.1:0-4441 GCA_049582465.1 Bradyrhizobium sp.
ACCCCGTACCGCCCTGCGCGCGGCTGTCGCCGACGTCCACCCGGTAGAACCGCTCGGTGAGCCGCGGCAGGTGCTCGGGCGCAATGCCCGGGCCGAAATCGCGCACCATGACCCGCACTTCCGGCACCCCCTCGCCCGACACCGCGGCGACCAGCGAGACGATGACCCGGCCGCCGGAAGCGCCGTATTTCAGCGCGTTCTCGATCAGGTTCTCGAACACCCGCAAGAGCTCCTCGCGGTCGCCGGCGATCACCACCGAGGTCTCCGGCAGCTGGATATCGATCGCGACCTGGCGCTCCCGCGCCAGCGGCTCCAGCCCGTCGGCGACCTGCCGGATGATCGGGACGAGATCGACCAGCGTATCGGGGCGGACATGGGCCGACAGCTCGACCCGTGACAGCGACAGCAGGTCGTCGATCAGCCGCGCCATCCGGGTGGCCTGGGCGTGCATGATGCCGAGGAAGCGCTCGCGCGCCTTGGCGTCGTCCTTGGCCGGCCCCTGCAGCGTATCGATGAAGCCCGACAGCGCCGCCAGCGGCGTACGCAATTCATGGCTGGCATTGGCGACGAAATCGGCGCGCATTTCCTCGACCCGGCGCAGCGGCGTCTGATCGTGGAACGTCATCAGCATGCATTTTTCGGTGCCGCCGAACAGCGTCGGCACCGGCACCGGGGTGATGATGAGTTCCATCCAGCGGTCGACCGGCACGTGGTCGAGATAGGTGGCGCGCCGGGGTTCGGTGGTGGCGATGGCCTCGCGCAGCGCGGTGATGATCTCAGGCGAGCGCAGCGCGAACTGGGCGAGTTCGTTCTTGCGCAGCGCCGGCGCGAGCTGCGCCGCGGCGGCGTTGAGATGGATGACGCGGCCGGCGCGGTCGAGCAGCACCGCGGGATCGGGCATGCCGGCCACGATGGCGCTAACGGCGGCGGTTTCCACGGGGCTGGCGATGCCGCGGACCTCTTCGCGGGAGGTGGCGACGTTGTGCAGGCGCCACGGCACCAAGGCGGCAGCGGCGATGCAGGCAAAGACCGTGCTGGCGCGGACAAGCGACAATTCGCCGTACACGACCAGGACGGCAAGCGCGATGCCGGCGGCGAGCAGGACGATGGCCGAATGCCGCAGCCGGTCCGGCCACGGCGAGAAGAAGGAAGAAGAGGGGGCGTCTAGTGCCATCGGGCCGGCTGTCTCCCCGTTCGGGTCCTCAAATCGTCAGGCGCTCTTGTCGCCGCGCTCCCGGACATAGGCGGCCTCGCGGGCCGGCCCCGCATCGAGCCCCGGCGGCGCGGCGGCCTGGCGCAGGCGTTTCATCCGCGTCCCCACCATAACCTCGCGAAACGTCAGCAAGATTACAGATATGACGAAGGGGGCAAGGTAATAGAGCACCCGAAACAGCAGCATGCCCGCCAGCAGCTGTTCGCGGTCCATCTGCCACAGCCCGACCAGCATGGCGGCGTCGAACACCCCCAGACCGCCGGGGGAATGGCTGGCGAAACCGAGCAGCGTCGCCGAGACGAAGATCACCGCGACCACGACGAAGCCGAGATTGGGCTCGTCGGGCACCAGCACGTACATCGCCAGCGCGCAAAAACCGAGATCGACGATCCCGATCACGATCTGCAGCAGCGTCAGCGGGCCGCCCGGCAGCACCACCGTCCAGGGCCCGCGGCCGACGCTTCGCGGCTGGGTCCAGACCCAGACCACGTAGCCGACCAGCGCCAGGATGATCAGGATCGCGGAGATGCGGTTCAGCCAGGGCGGCAGCTGATCGATCGATGACGCCGCTTCCGGATGATAGGCGATTCCGAGCCCGAGCACCGCGGCGTTGCCGAGCCAGAACGTCAGGCCGGCCAGGAAGCAGATCTTGGCGACATCGATCGCGTTCAGCCCCCAGGCGGAATAGATGCGATAGCGCACCGCGCCGCCGGTGAAGACGCTGGCGCCGACATTGTGCCCGATCGAATAACTGGTGAAGGCGGCGAGCGCATTGACGCGGTATTGAATGTCGCGGCGGCCGATCGCGCGAACCGCAAACCAGTCATAGAAGGTCAGCGTGAAATAACCCATGGCGACGAACAGGGCCGCCAGCACGATCTGGCGGAGTTCGGTCTGCTTGATGGCCTCGATCACCTCATCGACATCGATGTGCCGCAGCATGTGGTAAAGCACGTAGCACGCGATCCCGATGACCGTGACGCTGACGACAACACCCAGCTTATGCAGGATTTGCTTCTGGCGCAGAAACGAAATCGCCCTGCGTATTGCTTCCAGCATCTAGACCTCGAACTGCGATCCCGCGACGACGGCACCAAAGCGAGCTTCGCCACGGCCGGCGCCGCGCTTGCTTCCTGGCACGATGTGGTAGCGTGTTTTGGGCCCAAGTGGAATTCGCTTGATGGGAATAATACGCGCTCCTTCAATATATTACGGGGATTTACGGGCGGTCGCGGCAGCTTCCTGACAGTTTTGCTGCATTCGCCCTGCCGCCGCAAAGCCCAAGTCCCCAAACCTGCGCAGCAGGCGGTGAAGTTTTCGTGAAATCAGGCGGCCGGCCTCGCCGCCAGCCGCTGGAAATACAAGAGATCGAGTTCCGGCGCCTGGCCGGCGAGGCCGGTCAGCAGGGCATGGATCTGCCCGCGGTGGTGGGTCTGGTGATTGAACCAGTGCGCCAGCGCCGGCGCCAGCTGCTGCTCGAATTCCTCGGGCGAGGAGACGCGGCGGTATTTGATGGTGCCCTCGATGCGCCGGTCGTCCAGCCCCTCCACGAAGCGCAGGATCCGCTGGTCCTCGGCTTCGCGGGCGGCGCGCAATTCGTCGAAGGTCTCGAACAGGATCGCATCCAGCCGCCCCGGCGCATCGCCCTCGCCGGTGAAGCGCTGCATCCAGATCCGGTCGGTGACCAGGAGATGATTCAGCGTGCCGTGGACCGATTTGAAGAAGGCGCCGCGATCGGCCCGATATTGTTCGACCGGCAGCCGCGCCGCCGCATCGTAAACGCGGCCGTTGGCCCAGGCATTGTAGCGCGCGAACATTCGGTAATGGTCAGCAGGGGTCATTGATCTCGCCTCTCCCGTCCCGCGAGCATCTCACGCTGCCGGCGCATTGCGCGACAGCACCCGGTCGCGCAGCCATGATCCCACCGCGCAACCGACCAGATACATCGCGAGCATGACCAGACCGAGATCGAGCCAATAGCCCGGGCGGCCGGGGATCACGCGCGCCAGCGCGGCTATGACCAGCGCCGCCACCAACGCCGCGAGCCAGCGCATCGTCTGCTTCGACAGGCCCTGGCCGCGATGAACCACCGCGATCCAGCCCATGGCGAGGCCGAGCAGGCCCGATGCCAGCAGCCAGCCCCAATGAAACATCACGAGATATGCCATTCGCCTACCTCACCAGAAAATCGATGCGGCGGTTCTGCGCCTTGCCTTCGTCGGTATCGTTGGACGCGACCGGCTGCGAGCTGCCGTAGCCGGTCGCCGTGAACCGGCTCGCCGACAGGCCCGCCCTGACGAGATAGTCCAGCACGGCCTGCGCGCGTCTTTCGGACAGCGCCTGGTTGACGGCGTCCTCGCCGTCGGCGTCGGTGTGTCCCGCAATCTCGATATCGGCGGTCGGACAGCGCATCGCGGTTTCGATCAGGCGGTCGAGCAGGCCGGCGGAATCCTGATCGATGATGGCGCGTCCGGGTTCGAAGCGGATTCTTCCCTTGGCGAGCAGCTCGGAGAACAGCTGCTGACATACGGTCGGATCGACGGGCGCGGCGGCGGGCTTGACCGAAATGTCGGCCTTGACCTGCCAGCCTTCCGGAAAATCCTTGGCGAGGCTGGCGCGGATCTGCGTCACCGCCGCGTCGAAGAAGGCATCGCCCGAGAGCTTGATTTCCCGATCGGTCACGACGAGCGTGCCGGTCGAGAGCCGCGACAACGCGCCCAGCGCCGGCACCACCGCGCTGACGAATCCGCTCGGCGCGCCGATCGAGGCCTTGAGATTGTCGACCACCTTCTCGCTGAAGAACTTGCGCCCCGCGGCGGATGCGATCGCGGCGTGGACGTTGTTGTCGGGGACATAGCCGGTCAGCGTCAGCGTCACCGCCACCGGATCCTTGTAGGCCTGGAACACGTAGGGCGGCGCCTTGATGTCGTTGGCGGCGACGGAAAACCCCTCGGGGAGATTTTTCAGCGCGGCCGCGATCGCTTCGCGGCCGCCGAGATCGCGCGCCATGCCGGAAAGGCTGACCTTGCCGTCGGAAATCGCGATCTTGCCTTCCTTCAGTTTCGGGATCTGATCGACGAGCAGCAAGGCGGCGGCATCGAAGCGCGCCGGCGCGCCCCGCGACATCTGCATCTGGTCGACGACCTCGACGCCGCCAAGCGCGGCGCGGGCCGCCTCGAGCAATTTGGCCTTGCTGGCCGGCAGCGGCGCGCTGCCGCCGAGCGTCAC
>JBAUUA010001391.1:0-6782 GCA_049582465.1 Bradyrhizobium sp.
ACATGAACATCATGTCGGAGTTCATGGGGCTGATCTACGGCGTCTACGACGCCAAGCCGCAGGGCTTCGTTCCCGGCGGCATGAGCCTGCACAACATGATGCTGCCGCACGGCCCGGACCGCGAGGCCTTCGATCATGCCAGCAATGGCGAGCTGAAACCGGTGAAGCTAACCGGCACCATGGCCTTCATGTTCGAAACGCGCTTTCCCCAGCGCACCACCGCGCACGCGGCGAAATCGTCGACGCTGCAGGACGATTATGCCGATTGCTGGAAGGGGCTGGAGAAGCGGTTCGATCCGAATAGGCCGTGATACGAATGCAACCCGTCATCGCCGGGCTTGACCCCGCGATCCATCTCCCTTCGAAGGATGGATGCCCGGGTCAAGCCCGGGCATGACGACTTTCTGCCTGGAGAAATTCGTGCCCCATCCCAACGATCCCTCGCTTCGCTCCTTCATCCCCGTCGATCCCGCCTCCGACTTCCCGATCCAGAACCTGCCCTACGGCGTGTTCTCGACGGCGGATTCGCCGACACCGCGCGTCGGCGTGGCGATCGGCGGCTGCGTGCTCGATCTCGCGGTGCTGGAAAGCGAAGGGCTGATCGATCTCTCGCCGGCGTTCGACGTGTTCGCGCAAGCATCGATCAACGCTTTCATGGCGCTGGGGCCGAAGGTTTGGTCGCGCACGCGCGCGCGGATCAGCGAACTGTTGCGCCACGACAATCCGAAACTGCGCGACAACAAGATCCTGCGCGAGCGCGCGCTGGTGCCGATGGCGCAGGCCAAATTGCATTTGCCGATCGCGGTCGCCGGTTACACCGATTTCTATTCGTCGAAGGAGCACGCCACCAATGTCGGGATCATGTTCCGCGGCAAGGACAACGCGCTGCAGCCGAACTGGCTGCATATGCCGATCGGTTACAACGGCCGCGCCTCGACCGTCGTGGTCTCGGGCACGAAGGTGCGGCGCCCGCGCGGGCAATTGAAACCGCCGAGCGCGGAGGTGCCGTCATTCGGCCCCTGCAAGCGGCTCGATTTCGAACTGGAAATGGGCGTGGTGGTTGGTCAGCCCTCAGCGATGGGCGAGATGCTCACGGAAGCGCAGGCGGAGGAGATGATCTTCGGCTTTGTGCTGCTGAACGACTGGAGCGCGCGCGATATCCAGCAGTGGGAATACGTGCCGCTCGGGCCGTTCCAGGCCAAGGCGTTTGCGACCTCGATCAGCCCGTGGGTGGTGACGCGCGAGGCGCTGGAGCCGTTCAGGGTGCACGGTCCGGCGCAGGATCCGGCGCCGCTGCCGTATTTGCAGCAGGCGCAGCCCAACAATTACGACCTGCAGCTCGACGTGGCCTTGCGCGTCGCGCCGATGAACGAGGGCTCGCGGATCTGCCACACCAATTTCAAATACATGTACTGGTCGTCGGTGCAGCAATTGGTGCATCACGCTGCTTGCGGCTGCGCCATGAATGTCGGCGATCTTTTAGGGAGCGGCACCATCTCCGGCCCGGAAAAGGACCAGCGCGGCAGCCTGCTGGAAATTTCCTGGAACGGCACCGAGCCCGTTGATCTCGCCGGCGGCATCAAGCGAACGTTTTTGGAAGACGGCGACTCGCTGGCCTTGCGCGGCTGGTGCCAGGGCAACGGCTATCGCGTCGGGTTTGGCGAGGTCGAAGGGACGATATTGCCGGCGGAATGATTCGCTTCCGTCATTGCGAGGAGCCAACGGGTCGCGCGAAATGCGCGCCCGATGACAGGCTCCGCGACGAAGCGATCCAGCTTCTTCGCTGCGTCAAAGCTGGATTGCTTCGCTTCGCTCGCAATGACGAAGTGGCGAGAGCGAGGTCTCTACCGCGCCGCCGGCGCAATATCCCTGATCCGGGCCGAATGCGCCGCGATATCCTCGAGACTGTATTTCAGATGCACGCGCTGGTCCGACGGCAACTGCCGGGTGATGCAGGCGCCCGGCCGCCATTCATGCGCGGGCCTGATCGGCCGGGGGACAAAGCCGCCGCCGCAATTCGGGCAGACATCGTGCAGCTTGCTCTCGACGCAGTCGGCGCAGAAGGTGCATTCGTAAGAGCAGATGCGCGCCTCCGATGAGGCCGGTGGAAGGTCCTTGTCGCAATATTCGCAGTTCGGCCGGAGTTGCAGCGCCATGGCGGTCTCCCAGTGTCCTTATGAGGCCGACTATCGCAAATCACTCACCGGAGACGAATGACGAATCTCCCTCGATTTCGGACACGCTAACGCGTCGCACTCTTCAGCGGCAGCCTTGAGCTTTGCTTCAGCCGGTCCAGCACGATCGAGGAGCGCACATGGGCCACGCTCTGGTGCGGCATCAACACGTTGTTGACGATGTCGGACAGGCTCTTGAGGTCGCGCAGCACCGCTTTCAGCAGATAGTCGGCATCGCCGGTCAGCGAATAGGCCTCCTGGATGTCGTCGACCCGGTTGACCAGCGCGCGAAACCGCTTGGCGTTGTCGGGCGAATGGGTCGCGAGCGTGATGTGAATGAAGGCGATGACGCCGAAGCCGAGCGCCTCGCTGGCGAGATCGGCGTGATAACCCGAGATCACCTTGTCTTCCTCCAGCCGCATCCGCCGCCGCGAGCATTGCGACGCCGACAGCCCGGCGATTTCGGCGAGCTGCTGGTTGGTCAGGCGGCCGTCATCCTGCAGCGCGCCGAGTATCTTGAGGTCGAAGCCATCGACCGAGATCATGCGAAAAATCTCCGGGATATGCACGAATCGTGCATGCAGTAGCAGGAAATGCCAATCATTTGCGTGCACATTGTGCCCCCCGTGACTGAATATTCAAGCGGCAAAATCAGGGAGAAACGTCAGCCATGGGTCCATTTCCGCATGATGCGCCGGCAGCGATCATCAGCGCCGATAATCCGATGGGCACCGACGGCTTCGAATTCGTCGAATACGCCCATCCCGACCCGCAGGCGCTGCATGCGCTGTTCAGGCTGATGGGTTACGCGCCGGTCGCGCGCCACAAGACCAGGAGGATCACGGTCTATCGCCAGGGCGATATCAACTATCTCGTCAATGAAGAGCCGGGCACCCACGGTTTTGCCTTTGTCGCCGCGCACGGGCCGTGCGCGCCGTCGATGGCGTTCCGGGTGGTGGACGCGCGGCGAGCCTATGAGCGCGCGCTGTCGCTTGGCGCGGAGCCGGCCGAGCTTCCGCCGACGCAAAAGGTGCTCGATGTTCCCGCGATCAAGGGCATCGGCGGCAGCCTGCTCTATTTCGTCGACCGCTACGGCGCCGGGGGTTCGGCCTATGATTCCGAATTCGAGTGGCTCGGCGTAAAGGACCCGCGGCCGGAAGGCGCCGGGCTCTATTACATCGATCACCTCACCCACAACGTCCATCGCGGCCGCATGGATGTCTGGACCGGCTTCTACGAAAGACTGTTCAATTTCCGGCAGATCCGCTTTTTCGATATCGAGGGCCGCGCGTCCGGCCTGTTCTCGCGCGCATTGACCAGCCCGGACGGCAAGATCCGGATTCCGATCAACGAGGACGCCGGCGAGAGCGGCCAGATCGAGGAATATCTGAAAGTTTATCGCGGCGAGGGCATCCAGCATATCGCCTGCGGCGCCCGGGATATCTACCGCGCCGTCGAAGCCTTGCGCGATGCCGGCCTGCCGTTCATGCCGTCACCGCCCGACACCTATTTCGAGAAGATCGACGCGCGCCTCCCCATGCATGGCGAGGACATCGCGCGGCTCAAGCGCAATGGCATCCTGATCGACGGCGAGGGCGTGGTCGATGGCGGGCACACCAAGGTGCTGCTGCAGATTTTTTCTGCCAACGCCATCGGACCAATCTTCTTCGAATTCATTCAGCGCAAGGGCGACGACGGTTTCGGCGAAGGCAACTTCAAGGCGCTGTTCGAATCGATCGAGGAAGACCAGATCCGCCGCGGCGTGCTGAAAGTGGAGAACGCGGCGTAGGAGTTTTTTTGTCATTCCGGGGCGACGCGAAGCGTCGAACCCGGAATCTCGCAGTAACGAGCTCTGGATTCCGGGTTCGCGCTACGCGCGCCGCGGAATGACGGCTGTAGGGTGGGCAAAGCGAAGCGTGCCCACCATCTTTTACATCACTTTGCCGATTGGTGGGCACGGCGCCAGTGCGCCTTTGCCCAGCCTACGATTTTTTCCACTCGCTCGTTAGCGCACCAATATCCGCCATGGACGGTTCGCGGATCGCCGACGGCGTGCGCGAAAAGCGCGGCGCCGGGGCGGGCTGGGTGACGCCGTGGCGGCTGACAAAAATCTTGCGCGCCGCCATGTGCGGATGATCAGGCGCTTCCGCCATGGTCAGGATCGGCGCGAAGCAGACGTCGGTGCCTTCCATGATCTTGCACCATTCCTCGCGCGTCTTGCTCTTGAACACCTCGACCAGCTTTTGCTTGAGCGCGGGCCAGGCCTTGGGATCCATCTGGGCATCGAAACTTGCGTCCGAAAGCCCGGCAAGCTGGCGCAACAACGCATAAAACTGCGGCTCGATCGAGCCGATCGAGATGAAATTGCCGCAGGCGCATTCATAGACGCCGTAGAAATGCGCGCCGCCGTCGAGGAAATTGCGCTCGCGCCCTTCGCTCCAGCGGCCGATCGCCGTCATGTCGAAGAACATCGACATCAGCGATGCCGCGCCGTCGCACATCGCGGCGTCCACCACCTGTCCCTTGCCGGACTTCTTGGCTTCCAGGAGCGCGGCGAGCACGCCGACCACGAGATAGAGCGCACCGCCGCCAAAATCGCCGACCAGATTGAGCGGCGGCACCGGGCGTTCCTTGGGCCCGATCGCGGCCAGCGCACCGGTGACCGAGATATAATTGATGTCGTGGCCGGCGGCCTGCGCCAGCGGGCCTTCCTGGCCCCAGCCGGTCATGCGGCCATAGACCAGGCGCGGATTGCGTGCCTGCACCACGTCCGGGCCCAGCCCCAGCCGCTCCATCACGCCCGGGCGAAATCCCTCGATCAGGGCGTCGGCGCTGGAAAGCAGGTCGAGCACCTGCGCGATCGCGGCCTTGTCCTTCAGATCGAGTTCGACGACCTTGCGCCCGCGCCCCGCCACCGATTTCATGTTCTTCTTGGCGCCGACGCGGTCGAGCGTCACCACCTCCGCGCCCATGTCCGCCAGCATCATGCAGGCGAAGGGGCCCGGTCCGATGCCGGCGAATTCGACGATGCGAACGCCGGTCAGCGGCCCGCTGGCGCGCTGGGTGGAGGCCTCGGTAGCGGGAGATGTCATGGTATCGGTCACGTCAAAAATCCATTCTTATTGTTTTGCGGTTGCTTTGGGTGTGTGGCGTTCCGGATCGCTCAAGGTGACCTTGGCGGCGTCGGCCCATAATCTGGCGTTCTGCTTCTGGCGTTCGGTGGCGCTGCCTTCCTCGGCGATCTTGCGGCCGAGCGCGACATAGACCGGAATATCCTCGTCGCGCATCGGCTTTGTCATTTGCTTGCGCGCCATCGCCTTCTCGATATAGGGGGCGAGTTCTTCCTGTTTCTGCTTCGCGCGTTCGATTTCGCGCGACCGGAATTCGGGCATCACGTCGCTGGCGAAAAGCTCGAGCGCCTCGCAGATGTGTTCGTGCTTGTTGCGGCCGCCCTGCTGGATAAACACGGTCTGGTCGACGCCGGATTGCTCGAAGTGACGCAGATGCGTGCGCAGCTGGTCCGGCGTGCCGATGCCGTGATCGGCGCCGGCTGCCGGCAGCGCATGCCGGGCCTTCTCGAAATTGGCCCAGATGTCGGTACGGCCGGGCTTGTGCTCGCCGAAGATATAATGATGCGCGAGGCCGTACCGGAAGAATCTCAACCCATCTTCGCCGCGGCGGCGCGCTTCCATTTCGTCCGGATGCACGGAGAAGCCCGTCACCATCGCCACATTGGGATTGACCGCGTGCCCGATCGGCACGCACTCCTCCCTGAATATCCGGTAGTAGTCATCGACCCATTGCCGGGCTTCGCGGGGATCGACGAAGGCGAAGGTCAGCGCGCCGATGCCGCAGCGCGCCGCCATCTTGATGGTCTCGCGGTTGGAGCAGGCGACCCACAGCGGCGGATGCGGCTTCTGCAGCGGCTTCGGCACCACGTTGCGGCACGGCATCTCGAAGAACTCGCCCTTGAAGCCGGGGTAGGGGTCCATCGCCATCATGTCGGTGCATTGCTCGACGCCCTCTTTCCACATCCGCCGCTTCTCGACCGGATCGAAGCCGACATTGAAGCCGCCGAGCTCCATCAAAGAAGCACTCTCCCCGGTGCCGAATTCGACGCGGCCGTTGGAAACGAGATCAAGGGTTGCGATGCGCTCGGCGACGCGCGCCGGGTGATTGTATTTCGGCGGCATCAGGCAGATGCCGTGGCCGAGGCGGATGCGCTTGGTGCGTTGCGAGCAGGCCGCGAGGAAGATCTCCGGCGCCGAGGAGTGCGAATATTCCTCGAGAAAATGGTGCTCGACCTCCCAGGCGTAGTCGATGCCGAGTTTGTCGGCCAGTTCGACCTGGTCGAGCGCCTCCTGCAACAGCCTGTGCTCGTCGCCCTCATTCCACGGGCGCGGCAGCTGATGCTCGTAGAAAATGCCGAATTTCATGGGCGCTCCACCCTGTTGTCTGCGCAGGACTTCTTCGGAAAACCGGAGGCCGCTTTTCCGGATTGCGCGCGCGTCTCTTAATTAGTTGATTAGCTAAATTGTCTCGCGTGGCGAGCGGCATGGCAAGCATCTTTTGGTGCTCATGCTGGCTAAATGCAGTGCGGCGCGCTCA
>JBAUUA010001392.1:0-3956 GCA_049582465.1 Bradyrhizobium sp.
GAATGACGCGAGTAAGGCGCTTTCTAAAGCCCCATCTGCCGGCTTGCCAGATCCTTCATGATCTCCTCGGTGCCGCCGCCGATCGCGTTGACCTTGACCTCGCGGTAGATGCGCTCGACCTTGACGCCGCGCATGTAGCCGGCGCCGCCGAAGATCTGCACCGCTTCGGAAGCGCAGAACGCCATGGTTTGGGTAGCCTGGTTCTTCATCATGCAGATTTCGGCGACGGGGTTTTCGCCCTGCCCCAATCGCCACGCCAGCATTTCCAGCATCGCCTGCGAGGCGGCGACCCGCTGCGCCATGTCGACCAGCTTGTGGCGGATGACCTGATGCTGCGAGATCGGCTTGCCGAAAGTCTGGCGCTCCTTCGCGTAGGCGATCGCCTCCTCGACGCAGACGCGGGCAAAAGCCGTGCAGCTCGCCGCCATGCCCATGCGCTCGCTGTTGAAGTTGTGCATGATCAACTTGAACCCCTGGCCTTCCTCGCCGATCAGGTTTTTGACGGGCACGCGGCAATCGTCGAAATGCAGCGTCGCGGTGTCCGACGCCCACCAGCCCATCTTCTTCAGCTTTGTCCGTGACAGCCCCGGCGTATCGCCCTCGATCAGCAGCAGGCTGACGCCCCCCGCTCCCTCCCCGCCGGTGCGCACGGCAACGGTCAGATAATCGGCGCGCATGCCGGAGGTGATAAAAGTCTTCTCGCCGCTGACGACATAATGATCGCCGTCGCGCCGCGCCTTGGTGCGGAGATTCGCGACATCGGAGCCGCCGCCGGGCTCGGTGATCGCCAGCGCCGAAATTTTTCGGCCCGACAGCACTTCCGGCAACACGCGGGCCTTGATCTCGGGCCGCGCGGCGCGCGCGATCGGCGGCGAGCCGATGGTATGGCTCATCAGGCTGGCGCTGATACCGCCGGCGCCGGCGCGCGCGAGTTCCTGCGAGGCCACGATCTTCATGAACTGGTCGGCGGGCACGCCGCCGCACTCTTCCGGAAAGCCCAGCGCCAGCAGGCCTATGGCGGCCGCCTTGGCATAGAGCTCCCTGGGGAATTCGCCCGCTTCGTCCCACTCGCTGGCAAAAGGCTCGATCTCGCGCGACACAAAACTGCGCATCACGTCGCGGAAGGCTTCGTGATCTTCCGTGTAGAACGGGCTCTGCGCCCGGGTGCGCTCCAGCATCGTCTTCTCCCGCTCGGATCAACATGCCCTTTGTCGGCTGGCACGAGCTTGCGTCGAGTGGCTGGCTTGAAGCGATCAGCGGCTGGACGCAAGACCGTCACACCGTGCTACGCCTAGCCTGACCCGAAAAGCAAGAACGTCGCCGGAAAAACGACCGCGACAAACCATCCCGGGAGGATGACCCATGAAGCGCCTGCGCTATCTCGCCTCGCTGGTCCTCCTGCCGCTGCTTTCCTGGACCGCCGCCGCCGAGCAACCAGGGATCACGGACAAGGAGATCAAATTCGGCAACATCATGCCGTACAGCGGCCCGGCCTCCGCGCTCGGCGTCACCGGTAAGGTATTTTCCGCCTATTTCGACATGATCAACGAAAAAGGCGGCGTGAACGGCCGCAAGCTCAACATGATCTCGCTCGACGACGCTTTTTCGCCGCCGAAGACGATGGAGGCGACGCGCCGGCTGGTCGAGAGCGACGGCGTCGCCTTCATGTTCGGCACCATGGGCACCGCGCCGAGTTCGGCCACCGCAAAGTATCTCAACGGCGCCAAAGTGCCGCATTTGTTCCTGATCTCGTCGGCCTCGAAATGGAACGAGCCCGCCACGCAGCCGTGGCTGATGGCGCTGCCCTGGGCGCCCAATTACATTGTGGAATCCGGCATCGAGGTTCGCTACGCGCTTGCGAAAAATCCCAACGCGCGCTTCGCGGTGCTCTACCAGAACGACGACGCCGGCAAGGAATATCTGCGCGGCGTCAAGGAAGCGCTCGGCAGCGACGCCGACAAGGCGCTGGCGATGGCGACCAGTTTCGAGGTCGCCGATCCCACCGTGGATTCGCAGATCGTCACGCTCGCCAGCACCAAGGCCGATGTGTTTCTCATTTATAGCGTCACGCCGCGCGCGTGCGCGCAAGCCATCCGCAAGGCGCAGGAGACCGGCTGGCGGCCGATGCGGTTCATCTCCAGTGGCTGCGCCAACAAGGACACCGTGATGGCGCCCGCGGGCCTCGATGCGGCCGGCGGAATCATGTCGGTCGTGTCGCTGAAACCCTACACCGCGGATTCGAAGGATCCGGGACTGATCGGCTACGCCGAATTCATGAAGGCGCGGCTGCCGAATGTCGAGCCCGCCAACTTCGCCGCCGAATATGGCTATATGGTTGCGCAGGCGCTGATCGTGGTGCTGGAGCAGTGCAAGGACAATCTCAGCCGCGAGAACATCATGGCGCAGGCCGCCAACCTGAAAGGCGTGGCGCTGTCCGTCCTGCTCCCCGGCATCACGCTGAACACCTCGGCCACCGATTACCGCCCGATCAAGGACGGCTACATGGTCCAATTCCGCGACGGGCAGTTTGTTGTGGTGAGCGAGATGCTGCACGGGAATTGAAGAGGGGCGGCGCCTCCGATCGATTTCTGATTTCCCGAAATTTCTCTTGACCCCGAACCCAAATCACCTTTATATCCCCCGCCATCCCGCCCCACTCAGAGGGGGCGTTGCGCAACGTCACGAAACGCGGGGCGGGATGCGGTGGACGCGGGCGGCGCGCTTGACGGGCGAGGCTGACGCGGACGGAGAAGTCGTGTGGTCCTGACGCCCCGACGCTGGCGTCAAGTTCGCGGGAAGCAATTTTCGCGGATGACGGCGGCAAGAAAGCCCGGTCGCCGGGGAGAGCGCGAAGGAAACCGTTAAAACCATTGCGCGGGGAATGCCGGGTGATTCCGGTGTGACCTGACTAACGCGTGTGCGTTACACTACCAAGCCTGCACACGCGGCTATCGGGCGCATCGGGCGCCCGGCATTCCCCGCGCCCTCTAAATGAGAGGGCGGAACGAGCCGGCCAAACCTCGCGCGAAAGATGCGGCGAGAATGCGAAGCCGCGACTGCAAATACACCCATCGCGGCTTGATGTGCGCGCGCACCGCGCGTGGCGGGGAAAAGTAAACTCCCCTCCCTCCACGCGCAGCGTGGTGGGGAGGGGTTGGGGGTGGGGGGTGTTTCAGCAGGCGCCATGCCAAAACGAGAGCGAGAACTTGCCGCACCACCCCCCACCCCCAATGCGCGGAGGGAGGGGAGCTGACCCAACGAAGCGAACGAGTCCGCAATGCCGACCGGTCGCTCCTCAGCCACTCGACGCAAGACAGCTTTTCGATTCCGCCGCGAACTGGCTTCGACACGCCGTGCTGCCCAAAACACCCGCTGGCCAACGGAAGCGAACTTGGGCATGCTGCGCGCAATATAATCCGAGACGCGGATTCAGGCGGCAGAAGACCGCTGCCCCGGGAGGAATTTTTGCCAGTTCGCCACTATGACTGGATCGCGCATTTCGGCCGCCGCACGCCGGACAAGGTGGCCGCCGTCGACCTCGCCAGCGGGCGACGGTTCACCTACGCGCAATTCGATGCCCGCATTTCCCGGCTCGCCGCGCATCTGCGCGGGGCGCTCGGCATCAAGCGCGGCGACCGCGTCGCCGTGCTCGCGCTCAACACGACCGATACGCTGGAAGTGCAGTTCGCGTGCGGGCGCATCGGCGCGGTGTTCCTGCCGTTGAACACCCGCCTCACCGTTCCCGAGCTGCACTACATCGTCGGCGATGCCGCGCCCGTCCTGATGATCCATGATGCCGACCTCGCCGAAGTCGCGCTGTCGGTCGCAGGCCTGTGCAAGGTCGCATCGACACTGTTGCTTGGACCTGACGGCAGCTACGAGGCCGCGATCGCGGCTGCAAAGCCGCTCGACAAGGCCGAGCTCGTCACGCTCGATGACATCTCGACCATCATGTA
>JBAUUA010001393.1:0-2190 GCA_049582465.1 Bradyrhizobium sp.
AACATGATCAATATCTCGAATTCCCGGCGCGGCGCTGCGCGTCGCTTTATGTATTCCTTTGGCCTCGCCGCGGCCGCGATGCTGGCGCTCTCAACCGTTCCACAGCGGGCGCAGGCGCTGTCGCTGATCAATCCGGGCGCGGCACCGACGGCGAAAGCCGCCTCCGGCGGACTGGCAACCGAAGTCCGCGGTGGTGGACATGGCGGTGGCGGCGGCGGAGGCGGTTTCCACGGCGGTGGAGGTGGCTTTCACGGCGGTGGCGGCTTCCACGGTGGCGGTGGTTTCCATGGCGGAGGCGGATTTCATGGTGGGGCCGCAGCGTTCCACGGCGGCGGCGGCGGTCCGGTGTTTCATGGTGGCGGCTTCCGAACCGGCGGCGCCGTATTCCACGGCGGCGGGTTTCGCGGCGGTCCGGTCTTCCACGGCGGAGGCCATCATTTTGCTGGCGCCCGGTTCGGCGGCGCTCGGTTCGCGCACCACCGTCACTTTCACCGACGTTCCTTCTACGGGGCGTACTACCCCTATGACGACTATCCCTATTATTATTCCTACCGCCGCTGCCGGGTGATCTGGACCGATTACGGTCCGCGGCGCGTCTGTCACTATCGCCACTGGCGTCACCATTATTACTGGCGCCATCACCACCACTGGCACCATCGCCACCATTGGTGATCATCGGGAGCACAAAAAAATCAGGCACCCCGAGGGGTGCCTGATTTGTCGTTGCGGGAAGCGGCTAACCCCGGTCCCAATTCTTGAATTTCCAGTGCCGCATTTTCCACGGCGTCAGCGTCTCCATGCGCCACTGCTCCCACCGGTCCGGCGGCCAATGGCTGAGGCGCGAGGTTTCCTTGACTACGGGCTCGGCGGCGCGACGCACGATGCGCCGCCGCACCTGCCGCGTGGCCTCGCTGATCATATCGACGAATTCGGGCTTGTCGGCCATTGCTCGCTCCTCGCGAAAGCCGCGTCTGCGCCGAATTAGTCTGCGCCCAACATCTTAACGAGTTGCTTCGCGAACGCCTCGATATTGAGGAAGTTGAGGAAAGGGAGTGGCTTACCGCCACTCCCGGATGTCGACGAAATGCCCGGCGATCGCCGCGGCCGCCGCCATGGCCGGCGAGACCAGATGGGTGCGGCCCTTGAAGCCCTGGCGGCCCTCGAAATTGCGGTTCGAGGTCGAGGCGCAGCGCTCTTCCGGCTTCAGCTTGTCGGGGTTCATGGCAAGGCACATCGAGCAGCCCGGTTCGCGCCATTCAAAGCCGGCCTTGATGAAGATCTTGTCGAGGCCTTCGGCTTCCGCCTGCTCCTTCACGATGCCGGAACCCGGCACGATCATCGCGTTGACATGGCCGTTGACCGTCCTGCCCTCGGCGATCTTGGCCGCCGCGCGCAAATCCTCGATCCGGCCGTTGGTGCAGGAGCCGATGAAGACGCGGTCGAGCTTGATGTCGGTGATCTTGGTCCCGGCCTTCAGGCCCATGTAGTTCAGCGCGCGGTGCTTCGACAGCCGCTTTGCTTCGTCGGCGATCTTGTCGGGGTCGGGCACGAAGCCGGTGATCGACACCACGTCCTCGGGCGAAGTGCCCCAGGTTACGATCGGCGGCAGCTTTGCCGCATCGAGCCGGATCTCGTGGTCGAAATACGCGCCTTCGTCGCTGCGCAGCGTCTCCCAGTAGCGCATCGCGGCATCCCAATTGGCGCCCTTCGGCGCCTTCGGGCGGCCCTTGAGGAATTCAAACGCCTTCTCATCCGGCGCGACCAGGCCGGCGCGGGCGCCGCCCTCGATCGACATGTTGCAGACCGTCATGCGGCCCTCCATGGAGAGCGCACGGATCGCGTCGCCGGCATATTCCAGCACGTAGCCGGTGCCGCCGGCGGTGCCGATCTCGCCGATGATGGCCAGGATGATATCCTTGCCGGTGACGCCGTCGGGCAATTTGCCGTCGACCACCGCGCGCATGTTCTTGGCCTTCTTCTGGATCAGGGTTTGCGTCGCCAGCACATGCTCGACCTCAGAGGTGCCGATGCCATGCGCCAGCGCGCCGAACGCGCCGTGCGTCGAGGTGTGGCTGTCGCCGCAGACGATGGTGGTGCCGGGCAGGGTAAAGCCCTGCTCGGGGCCGATGACGTGGACGATGCCCTGGCGCTTGTCGAACTCGTTGTAATATTCGATGCCGAATTCCCTGG
>JBAUUA010001394.1:0-1578 GCA_049582465.1 Bradyrhizobium sp.
CGACATGAGGCTATCCGATCATGCGGCAAGGTCAATGATGTGATCGTCCGGTTTCTCGGCAAGGGTTTGCCATCCGTCGACCTTGCGCATGGTGATCTGCCCGGAGGCGAGCAGCGCCCAGAACAGCATGGCGGCGGTTTCGGCGCAGGGCAGCACGTTCTGGGTCTTGATCCTGCGCTTGAACTCCTCATGCAATCGCTCGATCGCGTTCGAGGTTCGGATCGACTTCCATTGGCTTGGCGGGAAGCGGGTGAACGTGAACAGCCTGTCGCCCACCTCCTCGAGGCTGTCGGCGACGGCGCGGCATTTCAGGCGCCATTTGCGGAGGAACGCCTTGCGCTGGGCTTCTACCTCCTGTCTCGTCGCGGCGTAGATCATGTCGCGATAGTCGTTGGAGATTTCCTCGTGCAGACGCTCGGGCGCGTGAGCGAGCAGGTTGCGATGCTTGTGAACCGTGCAGCGCTGGACCGGCGCGTCGGGCCACAGCGCCGCCAGCGCCTTTTCCAAGCCCGGCGCGCCGTCGGCGATGACCAACTCCGGTGTCGGCAATCCACGCCGGACGAGGCCGTCGAGCAGCGCGCGCCAGGCGGCCTCGCTTTCGCCGCCCATGCTCTTGATCGCCAACAGCACCTTCTGGCCGTCCGCTCGTACGCCGAGCGCCACAAGGAGCGAGACCGACGTCGCGCGTCTGTCGAGCCGGACCCGTACGACCGTGCCGTCGAGGATCAGCCGCACGATCGGCTCCTGGCCGAGCGGTCGCACGTTCCAGGCGTCCCAGTCGCCCTTCACCTTGCGCCAGGTCCGGCTGACCACGTCCTTGCCGACCGGCCCGGCGAACACCGCGGCCAGCGCCCGCCGAACCCGGCGAGTGTTGGTTCCGGAAAGATAGGCTCCGGCGATCAGCGCATCGGCGGCTTTGGTGCGGCGCTGGTAGGCGCGAAGCGAGGCGCTTTTCCATTCGGCCGTCTTGACGTCCGCGCCCGTCAGACGAGCCCGTGGCACGGAAATCTCCGTGCTCCCGAATGTCCCGGTCAGCCCGCGCGTGCGATGGCCGTGCCGGACACCGACGACCGCCGGCGGTTCGCCGTCTTCGCTCGGCTGGCGCCGACCATAGCGCGGACGCGACAAGGCGCCCGCGAGTTCCTCCTCCAGCATCGTCTCGATGAACCCGCGAACGCCAGCACGAACCCCGTCCTCGATCGCGTCGAACCAATCATCGAAAAGCAAAACCTCGGCGGCGACAGCCGCCTCCTTCGTGGTATCCTTGGTCATGGCGTGGTCTCCATTCCAGCGCGCCAACGCCGGAATCGTTCGGGTTAGGCAACCCGGAGACTACGCCAACCCAATTCCAACCACCTCCGCGACGGGACCCTATTTTCCAGACTGGCAGCCATAGCTTAAGCGTATGGAATCGCGTAGGATTTGGTTGCCTAGACTCATACTTTGCGCACCTTCGCGCCCGCCATGACCGACGATACGATCCCGCTCGCCGCCACGATCAAGGCGCGCTGGGTTTGCGAACAGGCGCATCAGCAACTCAAGGAAGAACTCGGCCTCGATCACTTCGAGGGGCGCTCC
>JBAUUA010001395.1:0-2482 GCA_049582465.1 Bradyrhizobium sp.
CGCGACCGGGCAGGTGCTCGGCGTGTCCAGTGCGACCGTCGTCCACGCCGACGCCTGGGCCGAATGTGTGCGGGCGAAAAATGCCCCTGCCTGCCTGGCGGCGCGGCTGCGGCCGGACGTCCCGAAAAAGGAGGAGCAGCTCTGACGGGCTGTATCTGACGGCATGGAATCTGGTTTCACATCCAGCGGCAAACGGCGGAACGCGCGGGGCTTTATTGTCGTCGCCGTGCTCTGGATCCTCGCGGCGTTGTCGGCGCTGGTGCTGATCTATCTGACCTATGTCACCAACACCGCCGTCGTCGTGGCCGGCAGCACCGACCGGGTGCAGGCCGAGGCGCTGGAAACCGCCGGCGTCGAACTCACCGCGTATCAGTTGACTTCCGTCAACGAGGCCGCTCGTCCGAGCAGCGGGACCTTCAACGCCAAGGTGGGTGCGGGCAGGGTGAACGTGACGTTCCGCTCCGAAGCCGCGCGCATCGATCTCAACGCTGCGCCGAAGGGCCTGCTTGCCGGCTTCATCACCGGATTGGGCGTGGCTCCGTCCGATGCGGCGGGCTATGCCGACCGCATCCTGGCCTGGCGCGCATCGACGGAACTGGGCGACGACGATCCCGAAAACTCCTTCTACCGCACCTCCGGTGTTCCCTATCTGCCGCGGCACGCGCCGTTTCCGGCCGCGGAGGAACTGTGGCTGGTCAAGGGAATTCCGCCTGAAATCATCGACCGCATGCTGCCGTTCGTCACGGTGTTCAGCAATCTCGCGTCGGTCAATATTCTCGACGCCGCGCCGCAGGTGGTCGCCGCACTGCCCGGCATGACGCCGGAAAAGTTGCAGGAAGTGCTGTCGGAGCGGGCCGATCCGACGCAGGATCCGCGTTCGCTGCTGACGATCGCCGGCGGCGAGGGGGCTACCGTTGCCGGCTCAAAGACCTATCGGATAACGATCGGCGTGGACACAGCCAACGGACGGCACAGCGCGGCGGAAGCCGTGATCCTGCTTCTCGAAAGCGGCGTCGAGCCTTATCGTATATTGTCGTGGCGCAACGCTTCCGACGGTGGCGCCGCACCGCAAAGGGCCTTTCCGGGATGAAGCAGTTTGAAAGCATCGGCGCGATCCTCAGCGCATGGACCGGCAGCGTGGCCGCCGCGATGACGGCCGGTTTCGACCGCCTGGTGTCGCCGCGCGTTGTCAGGCTGGTCGAAGACGACCAGGGCGGCTTCGCCGTCGAGGCGGCGGTCAAGGCGGACAATGTCCCGGCGCGGATCGCTTTTTCCGATGGCGCTTTCTCCGCGCCCAATCTCGCGTCCGTCCTGAAGGGAAGCCGGGTCGAGATCGTGCTGCAGCCCGCCCGTTTCCTGCTGCGTCCGCTTGAACTCCCGGCGCGTGCGGCGGATTTCCTCGAGGGCATCGTGCGCGCCCAGATCGACCGCCTGACGCCGTGGAACGCCAGCGAGGCCGTGTTCGGCTGCAGCGCCCCGGCCGAAAGCGGCGCCGAGAGCATCACCACGGTGATCGCGGCCACCACGCGCAAGGTCGCGATGAGCTATGTGCAGGCGGTTTCCGGCTTTCATCCCGCCGCGGTCGCGGTATGCACCGACGTCGCCGAGCGCAACGCCGGCCGCGTCAAGGTATTCGAACAGAAGGCGCGCGGTCACCTGGACGCCGCGCGTTTGAGCCGGGCGCTCGCGATCGCCCTCGGCGTCGCTGCCGTGGCCGCGCTGCTGTCGGCGACGGCGGCAACCTATATCTCCAACGACCTGGGAGCACAGGAAAGCGAGCTGGCGCTGCAGATTTCGCAGCGGCGCGCGGCCATCCGCGCCGGCAATGACGGCGACCGCTCGCCGATCGGCGCGCTGGAGCGTCGCAAATATGAGATGCCCGCCAGCGTGCTGGTGCTCGACGCGCTGAGCCAGGTCCTGCCTGACAATACCTACGTCACCGAACTGCATCTGGCCGGCAACAAGCTGCAGATCGCCGGCATCACCCGCGACGCGCCGTCCCTGATCCCGCTGATCGAGCAATCCCAGCATTTCGCCCGCGCCACCTTCTACGCCCCGACGACGCGCTCGGCCTCCGATCCCGGCGAGCGTTTCCATATCGAGGCGCGGATTGAACCCAAGAACACGGCAAACCCATGAACTCCGCAAACGCCATCGCCCGCGCCTTGACGCGTTCGCCGCTGATCGCGGTCGTGCTGTATGTCGCCGTGCTCGGCGGCCTATCGGCGACGGCCGCCTTTTCGATCGCCGATATCGTCGGCCACCGGCAGGCGCTGGCGCAAACCGCCGACCTGCTGGACCAACTGCGGGGCCGCAAGCCGCGCGGCGGCGAGGCGGCAGCGCTCGCGGCCCAGCATCCGGGTACGCCGTTCCTGGAGGGACCGACCGTGACCGTCGCCGGCGCCACGCTGCTGCAGCGGGTCGCGTCCGCGGTCGGCAATGTCGGCGGCACCATCCAGTCATCGCAGGTCGACGTGCTCGG
>JBAUUA010001396.1:0-1557 GCA_049582465.1 Bradyrhizobium sp.
CCCCAGCGCGGCGCCGGCCAAACAGGTGCCCGCCGGCCGCTGCAGCAAATCCCGCGCATCCCACGCCGCCGGCAAAGCCGGCTGCCGCCTCCACCCCCGAATCGCGTTCGGCGCAGGCCTTGGCGCTGTCGCACGAGCCGACCTTCGACGAAGGCACCGCCCAGCGAATCAAGGAAGCGGCGCTGAGTTATTCGGATCTGGCGGTCCGCGGCGGATGGCCGGCCATTCCCGCTGAGGCCAAATTCACCCTGGGCGTGGCGGGGCCCAATGACGATCTGCTGCGAAAGCGGCTGCTGATCAGCGGCGACCTCACGCCGGACAAGCCGGCCACCGGCCCCTATGACGACGCCGTCACTGAAGCGGTAAAGCGCTTCCAGGTGCGCCACGGCCTGGCGGCGACGGGAACGGTGACGCCGCGAACGCTCGCCGCCCTCAATGTCCCCGTGCAGAAGCGGATCAAGCAGCTCGAGGCCTCGCTGGAGCGGCTTGAGAACATGAATTTCTCGTTCGGCCAGCGTTACGTCGTGGTCAACCTCCCGGCGACGTTCGCCGAGGCCGTCGAGAACGACCACGTGGTGCGGCGTTATCGCGTGATCGTCGGCAAGACCGAAAAGCCCTCGCCGACGCTGACCGCCGAGATCACCAGCGTCAATCTCAACCCGACCTGGACCGTGCCGTCCTCGATCGCGAAGACCGAAATCTCGGCGCATATGCGCAAAGACCCCGGCTATCTCGCCCGCATGCACATGGAAGTGCTCGATGGTCACGATACCCCGATCGATCCGCATGCGGTGGACTGGTCCGGCACCCACACCCCGAACTTCACGGTGCGCCAGCAGAACGGCGCCTGGAACGCGCTCGGCGCGGTGAAGATCGACATGCCGAATCCCTATTCGGTCTACATGCACGACACCAACCAGCGCAACCTGTTCAGCGACGACTACCGCTTCGATTCCCATGGCTGCTCGCGCGTCGACAATGTGCGCGACCTCGCCGCCTGGCTGCTGCAGGAAGAGATGCCGCAGTGGAATCGCGCCGCAATCGATGCGGCGATCGCAACCGGCGAGCGCCAGGACATCCGCCTGCCGAAGAAGGTGCCGGTGGCCTGGATCTACCTCACGGCATGGATGACCAGGGACCAGACCATCCAGTTCCGCAACGACATCTACGACCAGGACGAGCAGCTCCTGGAAGCCACCGCCGAGGAAGCCGCCTTCTTCAACCAGGCCGCCAATCATCCGCTGACGGCACATTTGGCGCAGTAGTCCAAAGCCCGTCATTGCGAGGAGCGAAGCGACGAAGCAATCCATCTTCCTTTGTTGGGCACGATGGATTGCTTCGCTGCGCTCGCAATGACGGTCCCTAAATTTCATTCGGTCGTTTTCCGACGCGTGAGAAGGCCGAGGAATATTTAGCGTCGGTTGAAACGTAATCCGTCATTCCGGGATGGTCCGAAGGACCAGACCCCGAATCTCGAGATTCCGGGTTCGCGCTACGCGCGCCCCGGAATGACGACGCGAAAATTTCTCCTTTCGGCTTGATCAAAACAACCCGACG
>JBAUUA010001397.1:0-4269 GCA_049582465.1 Bradyrhizobium sp.
GCCCAACACGGTCTCGTTCACCTACGATACCTACATGCTCGCCAACGGCACCGGCAAGGCGCTGACCAAGGCCGGCGGCGACACCTGGTTCTTCCTGACCGCGGATTATGCGTTCGGCGCGGCGCTCGAGCGCGACACCACCGCGGTGATCACCGCCAATGGTGGCAAGGTGCTGGGCGGCGTCAAGCATCCGATCAACTCGTCGGACTTCTCGTCGTTCCTGCTGCAGGCGCAGGCCTCGAAGGCAAAGGTGGTCGGCCTTGCCAATGCCGGTGGCGACACCACCAACTCGATCAAGCAGGCTGCCGAATTCGGCATCGTGGCGGGCGGCCAGAAGCTCGCCGCGCTGCTGCTCTTCATCAACGACGTGCATTCGCTCGGCCTGAAGACCGCGCAGGGCCTGACGTTCACGGAGTCCTTCTACTGGGACATGAACGACGCCACCCGCGCCTGGTCGAAGCGGTTCGCCGCCCTGGCAAACAAGAACTCAATGCCGTCGATGACCCAGGCCGGCAACTACGCCATGGTGCTGCATTATCTGAAGGCGATGGAAGCGCTCGGTGGCAATCCGCATGACGGCGCCAAGGTCGTCGCCAAGATGAAGGAGCTGCCGACCGACGATCCCCTGTTCGGCAAGGGCCCGCTGCGGGCCGACGGCCGCCGCCTCATCCCGGCCTATCTGTTCGAGGTGAAGAAGCCCGAAGAGTCGAAGTATCCGTGGGACTACTACAAGCTGGTCGCCACGATCTCGCCGGAGGACGCCGCAAAGCCGCTCAGCCAGAGCGATTGTCCGCTGGTCAAGAAATAGCTTGAACGGGCACGCGGCCGGACTTGCAAAGGTCCGGCCGCTCGCCATCAAGACGAACCACCAGGACGACTACAAGGCAACGACCAGGACCGCCACTTCGACCAGAGCCATCTGAGCCAGCTTGGAGAACGACGAGGGGGACGTTTCATGTCCACTATCCGATCGTTTCGCCTGTTCGAAATCACCGCGCTTCTCGTCGCTCTCCTTTGCGCCGGCCTCCCGTGCCGGGCCCAGCTCCCCTCCGTCCCGCCGGCCGAGCAGATCGAAATCTCGCTCAGCCCCTTGCCGTTCGACCTCAGGGGTTTTCTGCGGCGGCCCGAAGGCACCGGCCGTTTTCCCGCGGCCGTGCTGCTTCCCGCCTGCGGCGAGTATGCCAGACTGGTCGATGAAGACTGGGGCGCCAGGATTTCGTCCTGGGGCTATGTCGCGTTGACGATCGACGGTTTCGGTCCGCGCGGCATCACCCATTGCGGCGACGGCGTCGGCGAGTACCCGGACCTCAGCCTCGATGCATATCGGGGCCTGAATTTCCTTGTTTCAAAAAAATTCGTCGATGCACGACGCGTCGCCGTCGTCGGCTTTGCGTGGGGCGCCATGCAGACGATCTCGGCGGTCGAACATGGGGAGATCGAACGGGCGTCCGAACACAAGTTCCGGGCGGCGGCGGCATTTTTTCCACTTTGCGGCAGCTTCAAGGGAAACATGACGGTTCCCACCCTGATCCTGATCGGCGAGCACGACGATCTGCCGACGGCGGATGCCTGCCGCAAGCTGGTTGCCGGCGAGGACGATATGGGAATTTCCCGCCAGAAGGGCCAGGGCGCCCCGGTCCGGCTGGTCGTCTATCCCGACGCCTATTTCGCGTTCGACCTTCCGGTCCTGAAGTCTCCGACCTGGTATCGCGGGCGTCATGTGGAATTCAACAAGTCCGCCGCCGATCGATCCAGCCAGGCGCTGCGTGAATTTTTCCGCGACACCGTCGAGCGGAAATAGCGGATCGCCGCCGGCCGGATTCCCCGCCTTCGTTCTCGCGAGTGTCCGCGGCCGGGGATTGTCAAAATGACTGCCGTCGATCAGATTGGCTGCGGCAGCAGCGCCTCCCAGGCGAAAAAAACAATCTGCGCCGCTTCGGTCCGCGCCTGACGGCGGCGAAGCTGGAAATGAGGAAACACAGATGAAGCCGATAATCACTGCCTTGATGCTTTCGATGGCCTGCGTTCCCGGCATCGCCAGGGCGGCGGACACCGGCCAGTTGCCGTGCGCGACCACGGCGGAATGCAACCAGCAGGCCGCTAAGGTCGGCGCCACGCCCGTGGCGCTCGGCGAATCGGCGACCAGCAAGACCGATCAGGCGGAAGATCAATTCTATTGGCTCAACAAGATCAACCGCGCCTCGGCCGTCATGCTGGTGGAGGAAAAGATCGTGGCTCCCGATCTCGGTCGAAAACTCGCGAGCGGCGTCAATTTCACCATCGAGCAGGCCGCCAAGCCCGATGGAAAACGGCCGGGCGACGTGCTGCAGATCGAAAAGATCATCACGGGTTCAATCGGCCCCGACGCCTCCTTCATTCATACGGGGCGAAGCCGGCAGGACATGTACGCCACCTACCGGATGGCGAAGCTCCGCAACCAACTGCTCGATTTCTCCGACGCCCTGAACGGAATGCGCGCGCGCGTGCTCGCCACTGCGGCGAAGAACGTCAACACCATCGTGCCGGCCTATACCAACGGCGTGCAGGCGCAGCCCACGAGCTATGCGGATTATCTCCTGGGCTACGAAGCCTCGTTCGCGCGCGATGCAGAGCGCATTCACGAACTCTACAAGCGGCTCAATCGCTGCGCGATGGGTACCGCCGTGCTCGCCAATTCGATCTGGCCGCTGAACCGCAAGCGCGTGGCCGAGCTGCTAGGCTTCGACGGAATCATCGAGAATTCCGTCGACGCCGGCCAGGTCAGCCCGTCCGACGTGTCGCTCGAGGCGGCGGCGATCGTCTCGTCCAACGCGATCCGCCTCGGCGCGGTGCTCAACGACATCCATACGCAGTATCACCAGACGCGACCCTGGATGCTGCTCGACGAGGCCTCGACCTATACCAGCAGCGCGATGCCGCAGAAGCGCAATCCCGGAATCATCATGCGCGCACGCGAGGAGGCCTCCGATGTCGTGGGGCTGGCCGACACGGTGACGTTCCGCGCGCACAACGTGACCACAGGAATGACCGACTACAAGGCATCATGGGCCGAGATCGGCCTGTTCGTCTACGCCGTCAACATGCTCGGGGATTTCGACGTCGTGCTGGACGCGCTCACGGTCAACCCGCAGCGTTCGCTCGAGGAGCTCGAGGACGACTGGACGACGTCGATGGAACTGGCCGAAACCCTGCAGAAGGAACATCAGATTCCCTTCCGCGTCGGTCACGGTTTTGCATCCTCCATCGTGACGTTCGCGCGCGCCAACGGGTTCAAGCCGAAGACCTTTCCCTATGCGAAGGCTGTCGAATTGTACGCCGATGCCATCCATTCGTTCCAGCTACCCGACGCGAAGTTGCCGATGGATGAGACGGAGTTTCGGCAGGTGCTGTCGCCGGCGTTGATGGTGAAGACGCGCGTCGGCATCGGCGGGCCACAACCCGCGGAGGTCGAACGCCAGCTCGGTGAAGCGCAGAAGACACTGGACGCCGACAAGAGCTGGATGGAGACGGCCCGGGGAAACATCAGGAGTGCCGACGCGCGGCTCGACGCGAGCTTCCGTCAGTTGCTGGCGCCGTGAGCCATCATTGGCGCCCGCGCGCCTTCGCCAGCGTGCGGGCCGCGAGCAGAAGTGCCAGCAGCAACAGCGCCGAGGCCAGCAGGAACGGCGCCCCCGGCAGTTTCATCGGCGCCTGCGCGCCGATGAAATAAGCAAATGTCAGCGTGAACAGGAACGGACCGACCATCTGCGACACGCTCTGTACGCTCGACGTCGCGCCCTGCAGCTGGCCCTGCTGGTCGGGCGCGACCAGCTGCGTCGTCAGCGCCTGCGTCGCCGCGCCTGCCACACCCCACAGCGACATCACGGGAATGCCGATCCAGAACAGCGGGCCGGTCGGCGCGGCGCCATAGATCAGGAAACCGGCTGCGCCGGAGCCAAGCCCCAGCAGCAGCGCCCGCCGTTCGCCGAGACGCCTGACGATCGGCCCGATCGCCAGCCCCTGCACCGCCATCGAGCAGACGCCGACCAAGGCCAGCGTCAGGCCGACCGTGGTCGCGTCCCAGCCGTAGCGATAGGTCGCATAGAGCACGAAGGTCGAGGGCAGTACGACATGCGCGACCTGGGCCAGGAAGTTCACCACCGACAGCCCTGCGAGCACGCGGTCGGAGCCCAACAGGCGCAAAGCTCCCAGCGGATTGGCGCTCCTCCAGTGGAACGGCGAACGACGATCTTTCGGCAGCGACTCCGGCAGGATCAAAAGGCCATACAG
>JBAUUA010001398.1:0-7715 GCA_049582465.1 Bradyrhizobium sp.
CACATCTATATCGGAACTATCGGAATGGAAGGAGCCTTCGAGGCGATGGGCAGCGGCACTGTAGACGTTAACTGGGCCAAGGAGCATCACAGTCTCTGGGTCGAAGAGGAAATGGCCCGCACCGGGCCGAACAAGACGCGGAGCTCGCAACCCTCCGAGAAATGACTGGGAGAACTACGCATGACTTCGGAAATATATTGGCGATCATTGAGTCAAGTCTCAGGTTTGGAGAAACGCCTTCATGGGAACCTGAGAAGGTGAGTTCTTCTGTTGCCGCCTCGAGTGATGCAATTGAATTGCAATTGACTCACAGCTTTTCTGCAGAGCACAGCGGGTCGTGTTACTTACTGCACGGCACTTCCGATGAAGAAACTCGAGCAGCATCTGCTCTAGCAGTCCCCTCACAATTTTGGTGACGAAACAACTTGGGAGAACCAGATGAGCCGCAGCGATGCCTTTACGGAAGATATTGTCACGAAACGTGGAGTAAGGATCTCCTTCGACCCTCAGATCTTTTTTTCAAAAGCGGGGAATGCGCGAACCATCTCTCATTATCGCGCAAATGAAGTTGTCTACTCACAGGGCGATCCGGCAGATTCCGTTTTCTATATTCAGGATGGCACGACCAAGGCTACGGTCTTCTCAGAACGCGGAAAGGAGGCCATCGTTTGGCTTCCAGGCGCCGGCGACTTCTTCGGCGAAGGATGCCTGGTCGGACAGGAACTGCGCCAAGCGACAGTCTGCACCAGAACGAAAAGCGTGATCGTGCGGCTGGCAAAGACATGCGTCATCCGCGCAATTCGTGAAGAACCAGCATTTGCGGAGCTGTTCACATCGCATCTTGTAGCTCGGAATATTCGAGTAGAGGAGGATCTGGTGGACCAGCTGTTCAACTCGAGCGAGAAGCGGTTGGCTCGAGTTCTTCTGTCGCTGGCAAATCTTGACAAGGAAGGTCAACTGGAATCAATTCCGGTAAAAATTAGCCAAGAAATGCTGGCGGGGATGATTGGCACCACTCGCGCTCGCGTTAGTTTTTTCATGAACAGGTTTCGAAAACTCGGATTCATCGACTACAAACGTCACATTGAAGTTCACAATTCGCTGTTTAGCGTAGTTCTGAACGACAAATCGGAAACGATACGGAGCAATATAAGCCGTCAGATTTCACCGCTGGCTTCGGCGACAGGTCAGCGCACCGGTCGGCGAGGTGGTGCGCATTTGCGGCATCGTGATATGCAGGTTGCCAAGGTCGGTGGTACTCGCCGTGCGGAGGGCTAACAAATCGATCGTCCCAATCGTATGCATAAAGTTGTAACCTGGACACCGAGCATGGAGTCCCGCCTCGCTGGGGCGCGATTGTTTGCCGAGAGCCCAAAAGCGAAGCCGGACTCCTTTACATTCCCAGATGAGGAATTGGACATTCGGTCGTCCAGTCAGCGCCCGGATTGCGCTTAACGACGAACTGTCAGCACCTCAGTGTCGCCACAGGCAGTACGTCTGCATCTCTTCGTTCTGCTAAAATAGCTCGGAGCAACGAATTTTAGTCTCATCTCTCCACCAGTAGTTTGGCGGTCGAAGTTGACTGGGAGTTTTCTGTCAGACGTTTCGATTCGGTCTGCCGGGCCAGGGCAGCCACCGCTGCCGACGCGATTGGTGGCCGGACTGGCCATCCTCAAGCACATGCACGATCTGTCCGATGAAGCGCTATGCGACCGCTAGGTGGAGAACCCGTATCGGCACGCGGCGCCGCTCGATCGTTCGTCGCTGACGCGCTGGCGCCAGCGGCTGGGCGAGGAGCAGATTGCCGCGCTGTCGCAGGAGAGCCTCTCTGTTGCGTACCGGACCAAGGCGATCGAGACCAAAGATCTCGAACGGGTCGTGGTGGACACCACCGTGCACGAGAAAGCGGTCGCCCATCCGACCGACGCCCGGCTCATCTAGCGCGCGATCGAGAAGCTGGTCGTCCTGTCCAAGCGCGAAGGTGTCGAACTTCGCCAGCGCATGGCCGGATTCGGCTGGTCCCCTGCGCTGCTGATTAGCGGTTTGCTTTGAACGGTTTATATCACCGGCGATTAGATCGACTTGTCGCGCCCCCGATTTCGACACATCCTCACGACGACAGCCTCAGTTGCTCACCGGCGCCTGAGGCCGTTTCCTTTGGCGTCGCCAACTGAGAACGTTCTTGCAGCGCGCGAATTGGCAAAAGGCAAACGGATCAGGCCCGGAGCATGAACGGCGCTGGCGGGCACGGTGACAGAACAAAAAGGCCGCCCAGGCGTGAAATGGCGGCCTCGTCACGATACTTGGCCGATCGGCGCCGACGATCCCTAGGGTATGCCTGTACTGGTACGTTTGTGCCTTGTCTGCAACAGGCTTCCTGTTCCTGATTACAAAACCGATTTGGGACTTCACACCAACAACTAACCGCAGATAGTCTGAGGATACCGGGGCTGCGGCGGTGTTGTTTTTATTTCCAAAGAATTTTGAGCCCGGCAGGCCGCTGGGCATATTGCCGGCGGCCTTTTCATAAGGGCAGCGTGATGGCTTGGAAGCTGGAGCTCGACGCACTGATTGAGAGCACGATGACGTTTGCAAAGGACGTCAAGCCTGAACCGATTTCAGATTTAGCCCTCGTCGTCAGGGCGGCCGAGCAAGCGCTTGCCGACAAATCGAGGCCTATCCCGCGTCCAGCTGCCATTGCGCCAATGACCCGACCAACGTCAGAACGGGATGAGATCCTACGGCACGTGAGCAATTTCAGGGCGCATCAGGAAAAAATGACACGGGAGCGCGAGGGCTATTACTCGCAAGCAAGAGCCAAAATGCTTTCGCTCGTTGATCCTAATCTGACGTCGCTGAATTCACGGGAAAGCCCCGCCGGCGACGTGACCGGCGAGGCTGAATTCGTGAGCAATCTAATCAACCCGCCTGCGCCCACTCGATAGCGACAGCAATTCAAAGCGTTGGCCAGGCTGGTGGCGCGAGCTAATCAAAAGCGCCCGGCTTGCGAACCCCGCTTAAAAGAAATGGCCCCAGCGCGATAGAGCGCCAGAGCCGCAGTTTGGGGAGTTAGCTTTTTCTTCCGACGCAGCGGGCGGGGGCGCGCGGGCCGGAAGCCATGGACTGACTCTTCCCGGCCGGGTTGGTTCCAATAAAAACCCGCCTGCGCGCGATCTGTACACAGGCGGGGAATTGTCAGGCGCTTGATCGCGGACGATCGCAAAAAGCCTTTGACGGCGCCGAGCCCCCGCAGGATGCAGCGACGTATATCAACGAGGCGCTGCAATTCACGAACGACCGCGTTGGCATCGGAAGCGTTGTCGGGGAGTTGCGCAGCTAAGCTCAAGGCTTGTCGCTTGTGCCAGTTCTCGGCCATCAGCCGTGCGGATGGACACAGAGATCGACCAGCACCTTCAAAGCCGCGCCGACATTGTCGAGAACCTTAGGCCTGACGCCACTGATAACAAGCAGGTTAATCTTGCAACCACGTGAAGACCGAGTCCAGCAGAAGCTTCTTGACGTCGGTAGTGCCTTAAGCCGGGCCGATATTTCCGTCGAGGAGCTTGGCGTCCTGATCGAGATCAAATACGCCCGCGGTCCTTCCGACCAGAAGCGCATCTTCGACGAATACTCGCAATACCTCATCCTCTACGCCAAATGACCCCACCTGGAGACGCTCATTTTCCTGATATACAACTCCAGCGATCTCCGCGATCCGGACGAGTTCATCAAGTTGGGCGGCATGCAGGAGATCGCTGGGCGCCGTTTCAACGTCGAGATCGTGCTGGCCTAGGCGCTGAGTTCACACACTTGTAGACGCCTGCAGACTCACCCTAAAAGGGGGCGTCGAAGCGGCAACGCTGCCAAAGCTCCTACCAACACAGGCGCACCATGCCCCCATCATTGCCTGATACGCCAAATTCCGGGTTCGCCCTCGAAGTCGACGGACGATTGAAGACCGAATTCAAGACACGCGAAGGCGCGCAGTCCGGCGCCGAAGAACTAAAGCGCCGTTTCCCAATGCTTCAAATCAAGATCTACGATGCCGCTGCGAGGACCAGATACGAGGTGGCTGTCCCGTAGGCCCGGCGCGGCGAGCGAACTGAATTCAGCCAATTAGACGACAATGCCTCGGCATCGCCTTCGGGTGAAACCGGCCGACCTCCGCGTTCGGCTCGCCGGTTAGGAAGCGAAGATGTCCGCGGTGCGCCCTCCCTGGCCTTCCGGATGCTGGTCCAGTTCGTCCACAAGCCGGCGAAGCACATGCGGCCTCGTTTCGGCGGAAGCCGCTGAAGTACCTTTCGCCGAACGTGGGTTCTGATCAGGGCTTGATCACGATTTGGCCGGCACGGAGCCGAATGGCACGGGTCAGTTTGCGAACGGTTAGTCGCCGGGAGAGGGTGCGGCCGTGCTGTCTAGGCGTTCTCCAGGCGGTTTATCGGAGTTTACGGAGACGGAGACAATGACGTGTCACCACCTCGTCGTTGCGTCGGCTCGTGATATCATCTTTGACGTTTGGATGAGCGCCGTGCTGTGAGGAGGCAAGCTCGAGGCCGATGCCGACGCCGGCAGGCGTTTCATTGGATAGATGGAGCGCATAGCCGAGCGCCGCGAGCGGCCTGATCACCAAGTCTATCGGGGCTCCGCTTTTGCCCTGTTCGAGTTCCATGGGCAATTGCCGCCCCACTTGTGCCAAGCGGCTAAATCGGCTTGGGACCAGCGCAGCGAGCGGCGGCGATGCACGCGAAGCCGTCAAGGCGCTGATCGTCGCCAACCATTATCTCGAAACCGAACTGGAGAAACTGAAGGCGGCCGCCTCGATGGGCTATGCGCTAGAGAAGCTGTTCGAGGAGGCGAAGACGCTGCCGCGTGATAGGAAGGATTGGTACGACTAGCTTTATGCTCTATCAATCGTCCAAATCGTCGTCATCGCCCGTTGACGCCATCGTGGTCGCACGCTGCAGGAATCTCGGGGGGTGTTGACGGGCTTCGCGCGGAGGACGCTCAGACAGATCGCGGCCGATCTTGGACTTTAATTCGATAAGATCAGTGAAGACATCAGCCTGACGCCGCAGCTCGTCGGCAATCATCGGCGGCTGGCTGAACATGCTCGACACCACAGTAACGTGAACGCCGCGGCGCTGCACCGTCTCGACCAGCGAACGGAAATCGCCGTCGCCCGAAAACAGCACGATCTGGTCGACATGCTCGGCAAGCTCCATGGCGTCGACCGCCAGTTCGATATCCATGTTGCCCTTGACCTTGCGGCGGCCGCTGGCGTCGATGAATTCCTTCGTCGCCTTGGTGACGACGGTGTAGCCGTTGTAATCGAGCCAGTCGATCAGGGGACGGATCGACGAGAATTCCTGATCTTCAATGATCGCTGTGTAATAGAACGCGCGCAACAGCGTTCCGCGACTTTGGAATTCCTTGAGCAGGCGCTTGTAGTCGATGTCAAAACCGAGCGTCTTGGCTGTTGCGTGGAGATTTGCACCATCGATGAACAACGCGATCTTGTTGGAGGAAGATGGCATTTAGGTACTAACCTTTGCAAATACCCGCTAATTCAAACCTCTGCTTTGATAATGGAATCGGCACTTGTGGATTAGAGTGTCGCAAATGCGAAGAGGAATGAGCAAGGACGACGATCAACTTCGTGTACATCTAAACATTTTAAGTTTCCAATAGTTTTGCGGAAACAAATTGCATAACAGATATGACGTCAACTTTAGATTGCGCTTGGTCGAAAGTAAAACCTTTTCGATGCGTCCCCGATTTTTCTGAAGCTCTCGCGTGTCTTTTGCATAGAGATTGGGTAAAGTCGCACCGCGATGCCCGATCAATTTCAAGTTTTCGAAAAGGTCTTGAAGAAGCGCCGCCGAGCATGGAAGTGGCGCGTGTGCACACCCGAAGGGGATGTCGTCATGCAGGGTTCGGAAAGCAGCCGACCCGCTGCCGGCTACCAAGCCGACAGGGCCCTCTTCCTGCTGCTGTTGTCCGCGCCGTACCAATCGCTGCGGCTGGCCGCTCGGGCTAAGGCCAAAACCGTTTCCAAGGTTGCCCTTGGACTTGCACTTTTTATACTCTGTGGGATTACGGCGGGTCGGCAAAATCTCACTGATTTATTGTTGTAACTGCTGGAGCGGTGTCGTGTGCGCGGCTCGCACAAGGCGGGCGGGATAACCGAGAACTGGCCGGGGCGAGTCCTGTCTTGGCAATTCTAAGGGCGGAGACTCGACATAAGTTGCGTAGTGGTAAGTGAAATCGGAGGGCGGCTGTAATGTAGAATTCGCGGTCGCCAGTCGAGGCCGTCACTGGACCGGTACTCTTCAAGCAGATGCGGCTTCGGCGGTCGTGGGGTTTCCGGGGCGTTGGTACGGTAGGCCAGCATGGGTCGGTCCTCCCATGGGTTGTCCTCGTTGGGGACCCCAGATTATCCCCGCTCGCCCGCTGTCCGAACGATGGTCTGATCGATGATCTGATCGGCGGTCACGGCCCTGACATCGCCCAAATCGATCCCTGGTAGCGGACGTGCTAATTGAGGTTTCGTGGCGTCAGATGCCACTCATCCTTGAAGAAACCCGGTCCTCGCCGCCGTCCGGGTACACTGCTTCGAACTTGGTACCCTGATGAGATAAATGGATCGCAATGCTCGCGGTATCCTATCAGGCATGGATGCAGGGCCGCTTGCGGTTATGGCGCGATGTCTGGCACGGATTGACGCACGATCTTCACTCTCCTCGGCCTCGGGCCCGACCATGAAGCCGCGCGTATCGCGCAGGCGCGGCGTGCCAGCAGTCAATTCTTTCTGACGGCCGGATTAGGAAATGACTCCACCCGCTGATATGTCGTACCATTCTGCCATGTCCGTCCGCGTCCCCAACGGGGCCAGTCAATGGATGGTATGTTTTTAGGAGGCTTACATTGGGTTCCACACATCTGGAGATGAACCGCCGCGTCGTGCTGATGACATCGGCTGCGATAGCCGCAAATGTCGTCAACCCGATGCGGGCTTTTGCGCAGGAAACGCCGCGCAAGGGCGGCGTGTTCAACGTTCACTATGGCGCCGAACAGCGCCAGCTCAATCCCAGCCTCCAGGCATCGACCGGCGTCTACATTATTGGCGGCAAGATCCAGGAAAACCTGGTCGATCTCGACGGCAACGGCCAGCCGGTTGGTGTGCTCGCGGAGAGCTGGGAAGCCTCGCCTGATGGCAAGACTGTCACCTTCAAGCTGCGCAAGGGCGTCACCTGGCACGACGGCAAGCCCTTCACTTCGGCGGACGTCGAATTCACCGCCATGAACATGTGGAAAAAGATTCTCAATTACGGCTCGACCCTGCAGCTATTCCTCACCGCCGTCGATACGCCTGATCCGCAGACCGCCATCTTCCGCTACGAGCGGCCGATGCCGCTCAACCTGCTGCTGCGCGCGTTGCCGGACCTCGGCTATATTTCGGCCAAGCATCTCTATGAAACCGGCGATATCCGGCAGAACCCGACCAATCTCGCCCCGGTCGGCACCGGTCCATTCAAATTCGTCAAATACGAACGCGGCCAATACATCATCGCCGACCGCAATCCGGATTACTGGCGGCCCAATGCGCCCTATCTCGACCGCATCGTCTGGCGCGTCATCACCGACCGCGCGGCGGCAGCGGCGCAGATGGAAGCCGGCGAACTGCATTACAGCCCGTTCTCGGGCCTGACGATTTC
>JBAUUA010001399.1:0-8154 GCA_049582465.1 Bradyrhizobium sp.
TCGAGCACGTAGAAGAAGCCGTTTCGATTGGCATCCATCAGCACCTTGGTCGGCTTGCCCTCGATATTGAGTTCGGCAAGCACCATTTCGGCGACCGAATCATAGTCGAACGGGTTGTTCGGCGAGAACTGATAGTGCCATTTGATCTTGCCGGTCTTCGGCTCCAGCGCGAGCACCGCGCAGGTGTAGAGATTGTCGCCGGGGCGCACCGCGGCATTGAACGGCCCGGGGTTGCCGATGCCCCAATAGACCGTGTTCAGCTCGGGGTCGTAGGAGCCGGTGATCCAGGTCGATCCGCCGCCGAGCTTCCAGGTGTCGCCCTTCCAGGTGTCGCCGCCGGGCTCGTCGGGGCTGGGGATGGTGTGGGTCCGCCACAGATGCTTGCCCGTCTCCGGGTCCCAGCCGTCGATGAAGCCGCGGGTGCCGAACTCCGCGCCGGAGATGCCGGTCAGGACCACGCCGTCGGCGACGAGCGGCGCCACCGTCATCGAATAGCCCTCCTTGATATCGGCGGTTTTCTGGCGCCAGACTTCCTTGCCGGTCTTGGCGTCGAGCGCGATCACGTTGGCGTCGAGCGTGGTGCGGAAGATCTTGCCCTGGTAGATCGCAGCACCCCGATTGATGATGCCGCAGCACGTGATTCGCGGGGTTTCCGGCGGATATTCGACCTTGGTTTTCCAGAGCTGCTTGCCGGTCTTGACGTCGACCGCCATCGTGGCCGCGTGGGTGGTGACGTAGAGGATGCCCTGATAAACGAGCGGCTGCGATTCCTCGCTGCGGTCGTCAGCAAGGCTGTAATTCCACACCGGCACGAGGTTCTTGGCGTTGTCCTTGTTGATCTGGGTGAGCGGACTGAACCGCTGCAGATTGTAGCCCATACCGTAATTGAGGACGTTCGATGTATCGGTCGCTCCCTTGACCAGTTGATCGGTCGTTTGAGCGTTCGCCCCGAACGAAGCGAAAATGACAAGCCCAGCGGCCAGCGCGAAGCTGCGTTTCATGCGTTCCCTCCCGTTTGATCTCTAGCGGATCATGACGGGATGCTACCTGAGATCACGACGGCGTCAATCAAACGACGGCGCAAAGAAGAAAAGAGAAGATTTGTATCGCCATTATTTCGCCAAACGAAATGTCGCGCGCGCTCCAGTCGCACCGCAACATTGGCATACAACAAAACTGCAACTCCTTGACGGCAGAACATCGTCGCGCAACTGCGGTCGCTGTCAGCCGTCGGCCCGCGAGCGCTCCATGATCATGGCGACGACGGCATCTCGTATCTTTTCGATCGCAGCGCGCCGATAGGTCCAGCGCTCGTCGGCACCGGGCGGCGCGATCACCATTGTCGCATTGGCTTCGAACAACAATAGATCGCCATCGGGACCGACCGCGAAATCCACGCCGGCATAATCGAGACCGAGGCAGTCTCGTATCCGTTCGAGCGCTGCCATCGCCTTGCTCCCGAGCGTGGCGGGCATGTCCACGAGAAAGTTCGCCTCTTCGTGCCGATATTCCCTCTGATCGGCCATATCGGAGGTGAAGTAATGCACCTTCCAGTTTTCGGATATCGCAAGATGCGACGGATAGATCGTTCCGTCGATCATCATGACGCGGTATTTGCGCGCGTTGCCGTCCTGGCCGCGGGCATCGAGATATTCGATCACCAGCAGATCGTCGCCGGGAAGACCGGCGGCCGCGGCCGAAAGCCCCCCAGCCGCTTCGACAAGGATGAAGTTGCGCCCGGTGTGATAGCCGGGCGAACGCAGCAGCAGCGGAAATGCAAGCCCCTCATGCGCGATCGAAGCGGCGCCATCCGGACCGGCCAGCGTGTGGCGGGCCATCGCCAGGGTACGCGGCGTCACCACGCCCGGAATGGCGCGTAACTGCTCGGCATTGCCGATCCGGCCGGTTTTCATCACCGCGCGGGGATCGTTGATGACCGGCGCGCTGGCCCGCGCGACCAGCCGCTCGGCCGCCCGCAATGCCGGCTGGCACAGGTCCGCATCCCCGATGGCGTTGAAGATCAGCCGATGCGGAGGCAACGGGCTTTCTGGATCGAAATAGTCCGCAACGATGACGGATGTCAGGAAGACGCGGTCGTCCAGAAACGGCGCGGTCGGGATGTTGCCGCCGCCCGAGGAGACCAGTTGCAGCAGGGTGACCGGCGGCGCGGCTCCGCGATAGGGCAGGTTCGAGACGGCATGGCCGCGAAAGCCCTTCTCGAAATGCTGCCGCGCGGCGGCGCGGTCGCCGATATCCGAAAGCACGGCGCCGAGTCCCTGATGCGCCGGCGCATGTTCCGGATCGATCTTCAGCACCGCTTCGTAATGGGCGCGCGCTTCGGCGTGCCGGTTGGCGCGAAGCAGCAGGTTGGCCAGATTGACATGCCCGATCGGATTTTTGGGGTGATGGGCGATTGCCTCCGAATAGACGCGGCAGGCGGCCTCGATCGCGCCCATGTTCGTCAGCAGCGTTCCGAATTCGTTGAGCGCGGAAAAATTCGCCGGCGCCCGCAGCAGGATATCGACGAAGGCCTGCTGCGCGTCCTGGTGCCGGTTGAGTGCGCCGAGCAGAACCGCGCGTTCGATCTCGGCGTCGATCGCGGTTCCCCCGGCGGCGTGACGCGACCGTTCGTCGTCAAGTTGCCGCAGCCGGGCTTCCTGCGCCAGCCGGGGCGGCCAGCCGCGGTCGGCGCCGGGGATTCCAGGCGGGGGCGCTGCGTTCTGCTTCAGTCCAGTCACGATGCGGGAATTCGATCTCGATGATCTTGCAAGCCTAGCACGCCCAGCTGATTCGGCGCGCAGCCCGAAATCCGAAGTTCCGACCATTCGCGATATCGCTCAATGTTGCCGAATATTTCTCACGCCGATCCTCGAAATCTCCGGAAGCAAAATTCCCGCATAGGCAATCCGCAAACGCCGGCGGCGGCAGGATATTGTTTATCAAACATCGACATCGTCGGGTCGTATCCACAGCAACAAGATTGAATTCATGACGACAACAGTGTCAGCGACCCGAATTCCGGATGCCGAAATCTCCGGTGCGCACGCCGCGCGACATCTGCACGCCGGGCTCGAGCATTACGCCGCCGGCAGGATCGATCAGGCGATATCAGCATATCGACGCGGTCTCGCCGTCGCCGAGAACGGACCACCCGGCTTCGTAACCGTCGAGACGGTTTCGCAGCTGCATTCAAATCTCGGCAACGCCTGCATGCGTCGCGGCGATCTCGAACAGGCCACCGGGAGCTACAAGGCGGCGCTGCGGCTGAAACCGGATCTGACGTCCTGCTGGTGCAACCTCGGCAATATCGAGCTCAAGACCGGAAACCCCGACCAGGCCGTCGCGCTCTATCTTCAGGCGCTGACGCTGAGCCCGGGGCATTGGCCGTCGCGCACCAATTTGGTCCAGGCCCTGATGGCCACGCGGCAGTACCTTATGGCCAAGCTGCTACTGGCGGAACTGATCGAGGAACGGCCGCAGGATGCCGGGATCCACAACGAGCTCGGCAAGCTCCACGTGGAGCTGAATGAACTGGAATCCGCGCTCGAATGCTTTCGGCGCGCCGCCATCCTCGCCCCCGGGGATGCCGAACCCATCTACTGGATCGGCGGCATCAGGCAAAGGCTCGGCGACACCGCAGCCGCGGAGGCAGCCTACGCGGTGGCCGCGCGCATCCAGCCTTTGGTCAGCCGGCCGGCTGCAAAATTCCCGGCGGATTTTCGCGTGCTGGCGCTGTTTGCTCCCTTCGCGGGCAACATCCCGTCCGAATATCTGTTCCGGGATTGCACCTACGATACCGACACGCTCGCGCTGTTTGACTCCTGCGAAGTCGATGTCGGCGTCCTGCGGCGCGATGTGCAGGTCGTCGTCAATTTGATCTGCGATGCCGACCAGGCTGACGGCTTGTTGCCGCTGGCCGCTGACGTTGCCGACCGGCTTGGCAAGCCGATCGTCAACGATCCGCGCAGGATCCAGCGCACGACGCGGGATGCCGTGGCGGCCTTGCTGCAGGGAATGCCGGGCTGCATCGTGCCGAAAATCCTGCGGCAAAAGGCCGGCACCGAGTTTGCCGCCGCCACCTTGCGGGCCGCGTTCCCGTCTTCGTCCACCATCCTGGTGCGGCCGGCCGGGACCCATGGCGGCGACGATTTTGAAAAGATCGAAGAGGAGGCCGCGCTCGCGGCAACGCTGGCACGACCGGCGGACTGCGATCGCTATTTCATCGAGTATGTCGACTATCGTTCGGCCGACGGCTATTTCCGGAAATACCGCTTCATCTTCGTGGATGGCGAGATCCTGCCCTATCACCTGGCGATCGCTGACGTCTGGAAGGTGCATCACGATTCTACCGACATGGCCGACTGCCCATGGATGCAGCGGGAGGAAGAAGCCTTCCTGAACGACCCGGCCAGTGTGTTCGGCCCCTCGCACGATCGGCTGTTGCGGGAAATCCGCGCGCGCATCGGGCTCGATTATTTCGGCATCGATTGCGGGCTCGACGCTTCCGGAAATCTGGTGGTGTTCGAGGTCAACGCCTCGATGCTGGTCCACGATCAGAACAGGGAATTCCCCTACAAGGCGCCGTTCGTCGGTCGCATCAAATCGGCCTTCGACGGCATGTTGCGGAGGTTTGCGAGCGGGAGCGACTAGAGCCTGTCCCGCTCAGGCGGCCGACTGCAGACCCTGCTGGCGAAGCGGCAACTCGATTCGCACGATCAATCCGTGGGGCTGCCGGTCGTGGAGCGAAAGCTCGCCGCCATGCGCCAGCGCAATCGCGCGCGCGATGGAAAGCCCGAGACCGAAGCCGGTGACATTGTCCATGTTGCGGGCGTTGTCGCCGCGCACGAAGGGCTCCAGCATAACATCCTTGCGCTCGTCCGAGATGCCCGGACCGTCGTCCTCGACGTCGATCGTCATGGTGTCGGATGCCAGTCTCAGCCGGATCGTGGCCTCCGCACCGAACCTGACGGCGTTCTCCGTCAGATTGGTGACGCTGCGATGCAGATCGTCGGGCCGGACCATGGCCATGGCGTGCTGCGGGCCGTCGTAGGCCACCTTGTGGCCCATATCGGTGAATTGATCGGTGACGAGTTGCAGCGTGCTTGCGACGTCGACCAGCGTCATCGCCTCCAGCTTGCGGTCGTTGCGCAGGAAGGAAAGCACGGACTCCAGCATGGATCGCATCTGGTCGAGATCGTGCAGCATCCGGCTGCGCTGCGAATCGTCCTCGATGAATTCCGAGCGCAGGCGCATCCGCGTGATCGGGGTCCGCAGATCGTGGCTGATGGCGGCCAGCATCTTGGTGCGGTCGTCGATCAGGGCGGTGATTCGCTCCCGCATGCGGTTGAGCGCCTTGGCTACCGAGCGAATTTCTTCGGGGCCGCGTTCCGGCAGCGGCGCGGCGCCGCCGTTCAGGCTGAAGCTTTCGGCGGCCTTCGCAAATGACGACAGCGGCGCGGTGAGGGCTCGCGCCGCCCACAGCCCGAGCAGGCTGACGCAGACGACGGCAAACAGCAGGGTCGTCATCCACGGTCCGCGCCAGAACGGACGCTCCCATTGCTCCGGCGGGAGTTTTGCGGAAATCATCGCGCCGTCGGGCAGCGCGATGGCGACCTTGCGGCCGTCCGGTCCAAGGGCCAGCGAAAAAATCCGATAGGTTCGGCCGAGGTGGCGGCGCAGGCCGTGCAGGTCGGGACCATCCGCCTGCTCCACGGCGGGACCGATGTCCGGCGGAAGGCTTGCGATGTCCAATTGCGGAAACGCCCGCGCGGCATCGGCCAGCAGTCGTGCCCGCTCGGCCGGTGGCGACGCGGCCAGAAGCTGGGCCGTGGCCGCAAGCTGACTGTGTCCATGGCCGAGCGAGGGATCGAATTGATCGGGCCGGTGAATCAGGAAGCTTGCGGTGATGATCAGGTGAATGGCGAGGATCGAGGCGACTACCAGCGCCGCGATCTGCCCGCTGATTCCCCTTAGATTGAGAAAGCCCGATAGCTTCATGATCAGCTGTCCACTGCCACCGCCTTCACGGCAGGGGTGAACATATAGCCGCCGGAGCGCACGGTCTTGATCATGACGGGCTCCTGCGGATCGGGTTCGATCTTGCGCCGGATGCGGCTGACCAGCACGTCGATGCTGCGTTCGAACGAGCCGGCGTTGCGGCCTTGCGTGAGATCGAGCAGGCTGTCGCGCGACAGCACGCGGCCCGGCCGCTCGCAAAAGGTTCGCAGCAGGTCGAATTCAGCGCTGGTCATCGCAACCCGGGCGCCTGCCGGATTGCGCAATTCCCGCAGCCTGAAATCGATCCGCCATCCCGTAAAGCGAAGCGCGGCCGCGCCATTGGTGGCGCTGACCGTCTGCGCGGCCGCCTGCCGCCGCAGCACCGCGTTGATCCGGGCCAGCAATTCGCGCGGGTTGAACGGCTTGGCCAGGTAGTCGTCCGCGCCCATCTCCAGCCCGAGGATGCGGTCGACGTCCTCGCCGCGCGCGGTCAGCATGATGATCGGCGTTTGCGATTCGGCGCGGACCTTGCGGCACAGGCTGAGGCCGTCTTCACCCGGCAGCATGACGTCGAGGATCAGAAGATCGACGCGATGGTCGGTCATGAGCCGGGACATTTCGCGTCCGTCGTTTGCGGTCGTCACATTGCAGGAGTTGGTGCGCAGATATTTCGCGATCAGCGCCCGCGTCTCGCGGTCGTCTTCAACGACAAGAATGTTCGGCGTTGCCATGGCCATGCGGACCTTTGTCAGTGATTCGGGAGTTTTGGCGAAGCATTTTTGTTTCCGGATGTTTCTGGGGTTTCGGCGGCAACACGGGGCAACACAGGGCAACACGGCAGCAAGGCAGCAACAAGGTCTCGTTAACAGAATTAACCTTAGCTTCGGGGTGTCCCGCAAGAACCCTTCAGGACCCCCTTGGAGTCATCATGACCTCGATCTCAGCGCTCTCCAGCACCAGTTACCAGTCGCCCCTGCAGAAGCTGCAGGACGAACTGCAGTCGGAAGTGAATTCCGGCGCGATCAGCTCCTCCGATCAGAGCGCGCTGTCTTCCGCGCTCAACGACATCGACTCCTCGCTGCAGAACGGCCAGGCGGACGCTTCGTCCGGCAGCACCAACTCCTCGCCCGGCGACCTGACGTCGAAGATCGACGGCCTGATCGCAAACGAAGTATCGAGCGGCAAGCTGACCAGCGATCAGGCTACCGAACTCCAGGGCGTCTTCAAGCAGGCGTTTGCCCAGGGCGGCGGGGGCGCCGGTGCTCCAGGCGGTACCGATGGCGCCGGTGGTGCAGGCGGCGCCGGGCAAGCCCATCATGGCCATCATGGCGGCCACGGCGGTCCGCCGCCCACCGACGACTCCTCCACGACCGACGGCACCAGCAGCACCGGCTCCGCCAGCGACGTCCTGCAGCAGTTCCTGCAAGCGCTGCAGAGTTCGCAGTCTGCCGCGTCGCCGTCATCCTACGGTGCAACCGGCGTCTCCGACTCCGGCAGCAGCAGTTCGTCGTTCTCGGCGCTCCTGATCAATTACCAGACCTGACCTCAACCCGACGCACACCGGAACGCGATGTTCGACACGATCATTCTGCTTGCGGGTCAAGCCGAGCAGGTCGCGATGCCGCCGGTGCTGCGCGCGCACAATCCGCAGCTTTCGGTCATATCGGTCGCAACGGCGGCCGATCTGGCTGCCCTCGATCCCGGCCTGCTTGAACGGGCCCGGCTGGTTGCGTTCGTGACGCCGGAAATCGTCTCGAGCAGCATTCTTGCGAAGCTCGGCTACGGCGCCATCAATTTCCATCCGGGGCCGCCCGGTTATCCCGGCTGGGCGCCGTCGCATTTTGCGCTCTACGAGCGGGCGGCGGAGTTCGGCGCCACCGTCCATATCATGGTCGAACGGGTTGATGCCGGCCCGATCGTCGACGTCGCGCGCTTTCCGATTCCTTCCGGCATTTCCGTGCTGGGGCTGGAGGGGCTGGCTTATGCCCACCTCGCGCAGCTGTTCTGGCGCATGGCGAAACCGCTTGCGACCGATCCGGGCCCGCCGCCGACACTTCCGGTCAAGTGGGACGACCGGAGGTATTCGCGCCGGACCTATCGGGCGATCTGCGACATTCCGCTCGACATTCCCAAGGATGAACTCGACCGGCGCCTGGA
>JBAUUA010001400.1:0-2118 GCA_049582465.1 Bradyrhizobium sp.
GGGGCCGCCGGCGACCAGCGTGGCGCCTTCCTCGATGCCCTTCTGGATCAGCTTCTGGATCTTGTCCCACTGGATGCGGGACACGACCGGGCCGATGGTGGTGCCTTCGGCGCGGGGATCGCCGGCCTTGGTCTTGTCGGCCACTGCCTTGGCGATGGCGGCGACTTCCTTCATCTTCGACAGCGGCACGATCATCCGGGACGGCGCGTTGCACGACTGCCCGGAATTGTTGAACATGTGCATCACGCCGCCGGTGACGGCCTTGGCGAGGTCGGCGCCTTCCAGGATGACGTTCGGCGACTTGCCGCCGAGTTCCTGGCTGACACGCTTGACGGTGGGTGCTGCGCGCTTGGCGACGTCGACGCCGGCGCGGGTCGAGCCAGTGAACGAGATCATGTCGATATCCGGGTGCTCGCTCATCGCGGCGCCGACTTCGGGGCCGAGGCCGTTGATGAGGTTGAACACGCCCTTCGGCACGCCGGCTTCGTGCAGGATTTCCGCGAAGATCAAGGCCGACGACGGCGTGAATTCGCTCGGCTTCAGGATCATGGTGCAGCCGGCGGCGAGCGCGGGCGCGACCTTGCAGGCGATCTGGTTCAGCGGCCAGTTCCACGGCGTGATCATGCCGATGACGCCGACAGGTTCGCGCAGCACCACCGCGGAGCCACACGGCTCCTCGAAATGATAGTTCTTGAGAACTTCCAGCGTGGAGGCGAGATGGCCGAGGCCGGCGCCGGCCTGCAGCTTCTCCGCCATCGGCAACGGCGCGCCCATCTCGTCGGAAACCGCGGCGCCGATATCCTTCATGCGGGTCTTGTAGACCTCGATGATCTTCGAAAGCAGCGCGACGCGCTCCTCGCGGCTGGTCTGCGAATAGGTCTCGAAGGCGCGCTTGGCCGCGGCCACCGCCTTGTCGACGTCGGCCTTGGAGCCGAGCGCAACCTCATACATCGCCTCTTCGGTCGCGGGATTCACGACGGGCGTGGACTTCTTGACGACGGGATCGACCCAGGCGCCGTCGATGTAGAATTGCATGCGGTTGACCATCGTAAACCTCTTCTTTTCCGGGTAATTGGATTGGGAACGGGCGTTCGGCAAGCATCCTCGCACGAAAGCCGGGGGAATTGAACCCGCCATATACGGGATGCCGCGTTGCGGCGGACGCTAGATATAAAGTTGGTGGTGTAAGGGATGCAAGGCCGCCAATTCGTCGTCCCGGCGAAAGCCGCCCCATAAGCACAGCGGCTATTTGCAAGAAGAAGCCGTCACCCACCGCTCAAAACGACAACCGCCGCGGCGTGTGGGCCGGCTTTCGCCGGGGCGACGACTGGAACCGGCGGCGATGGACTACACCGCCATTTTGCGGTGCCGGACCGGGGCGCCGGCGGTGAGGCTTTCGGCCGCATCGATGATGGCGTTGGCGTCGATGCCATGGTGGCGGTAGAGGTCGCCGATCGTGCCGGTCTGGCCGAAATGCTCGACGCCGAGCGCCTCGACGCGGTGTCCCCGCACGCTGCCGAGCCAGCCGAGCGCGGCTGGATGGCCGTCGATCACGGTGACGATGCCGCAAGCGCGCGGTAGCGGAGCCAGCAATTGTTCGACATGACTGAGATATTGTGTTCCGCGGCGGTCGCGGCGCAATTGCCGCGCGGCGGTCCAGCCCCCATGCAGGCGGTCGGCGGAAGTGATCGCCAATAGCCCCACGTCCCGCCGGCTTTCACCGATCAGGCCGATGGCCTCGATCGCCTCGGGCGCGACCGTGCCCGTATAGGCCACCACGACGTCGCAATTCGGCCCGGGCTTGCGCAGCCAATAGGCGCCGTCGGTGATGCCCGTCTGCAGGTCCGGCGACATCATCCGCTGCGGCTGCTCGATGCTGCGGGTCGAAAGCCGCAAGTAGACCGAACCGCCCTCGCCGCCTTCGCGCTGCATGTGCCCAAATCCCCAGCCCATGATGACGGCGAGCTCGTCGACGAAGGCGGGCTCGAACGAGGCCAGCCCGTCCTGCGCCATGCCGATCAGCGGCGTTGCGATCGACTGGTGCGCGCCGCCCTCCGGCGCCAGCGTGATGCCCGACGGCGTCGCCGCCACCATGAAGCGCGCATCCTGGTAGCAGGC
>JBAUUA010001401.1:0-1833 GCA_049582465.1 Bradyrhizobium sp.
TACATCGGCTTTGGACTAGTTTAAGCAAGAATTGGACCAACTCAGGGAACGGTTCGTGCTTCTATGGCGCTGACGCAGAGGTTAGAGTTCCGACAGTCGCAGTCGCTGGTGATGACGCCGCAATTGATGCAGGCGATCAAGCTGCTGCAATTGTCCAATCTCGATCTGTCGGCCTTTGTCGAGGAAGAGCTGGAGCGTAATCCGCTGCTGGAGCGCGCCAGCGACGGCCCCGAGGCGCCGGTGGCGGGCGAGCCGCCGATGCCGGAACGGGCCGAATACGCCGATTCGGATGATTCCGGCGGGTCCTATGGCGACGAATCCGGCGGCGAGCGCGCCGAGATGGCGGGCGGCTCCCCCGGCGACAGTTTCGAGCCGGGCCAGGAAGAGTGGATGAATCGCGACCTCGGCAGCCGGACCGAGATCGAGCAGACGCTGGATACCCCCCTCGACAACGTGTTTTCCGAGGAGCCGGCCGAGGCCGCCGCGCGCACCGCGCAGGACGCGGCGCCGACCGCCTACACCGAATGGGGCGGCGGCGCCTCCAACGACGAGGCCTATAACCTCGAGGCCTTCGTCGCCGCCGAGGTCACGCTCGGCAGCCATCTCGCCGAACAACTCGCGGTAGCCTTCACCGAGCCCGCGCAGCGCATGATCGGCCAATATCTGATCGACCTCGTCGACGAGGCCGGTTATTTGCCGCCGGATCTCGGACAGGCCGCCGAGCGGCTGGGAGCGTCGCAGGCCGACGTCGAGGCGGTTCTCGCGGTCCTGCAGAAATTCGATCCGCCCGGCGTCTGCGCTCGCTCGCTAAGCGAATGCCTGGCGATCCAGCTGCGCGAACTCGACCGCTACGATCCCGCGATGCAGGCCCTGGTCGAGCATCTCGATCTCCTGGCCAAGCGCGACATTGCGTCGCTGCGAAAACTCTGCGGCGTCGACGACGAAGATATCACCGACATGATCGGCGAAATCCGCCGTCTCGATCCGAAGCCGGGTTTGAAATTCGGTTCGACGCGGACCCAGACCATGGTGCCGGACGTCTATGTGCGGCCCGGCCCCGACGGCGGCTGGCACGTCGAGCTCAACAGCGACACGTTGCCGCGCGTCCTGGTCAACCAGACCTATTACACCGAGCTGTCGAAGACGATCCGGAAGGACGGCGACAAATCCTATTTCACCGACTGCCTGCAGAACGCCACCTGGCTGGTGCGCGCGCTCGACCAGCGCGCCCGCACCATCCTGAAGGTCGCAACCGAGATCGTGCGTCAGCAGGACGGCTTCTTCACCCACGGCGTGGCGCATCTGCGGCCGTTGAACCTCAAGGCGGTGGCTGACGCCATCCAGATGCATGAGTCGACGGTGTCGCGGGTGACCGCGAACAAATACATGGCGACAAATCGCGGCAGTTTTGAACTAAAGTACTTCTTCACCGCCTCGATCGCGTCGGCCGACGGTGGCGAGGCCCATTCGGCGGAAGCGGTGCGTCACCACATCAAGCAGCTGATCGATGCGGAGGATCCGGCGCTGATCCTCTCCGATGACACCATTGTGGAACGATTGCGCGCCACCGGTATTGATATCGCCCGTCGCACGGTCGCGAAGTACCGCGAAGCGATGCGCATCCCGTCCTCCGTGCAGCGCCGCCGTGACAAGCAGAGCATGCTCGGTAATGCTCTTTCGGCCCCTGCCGCGTCCGCCGACGGCGGCGAAGCCCACTCGGCGGAGGCGGTGCGTCACCACATCAAGCAGCTGATCGATGCGGAAGACCCGGCGCTGATCCTCTCCGACGACACCATCGTGGAACGATTGCGCGCCACCGGTATTGATATCGCC
>JBAUUA010001402.1:0-1925 GCA_049582465.1 Bradyrhizobium sp.
ACCCAGCCGGCTTCCGCGATCGCCGATGTGCGGGCGTTCGAGCGAAAGGAGCTGGAAAAGATCGGCATGCCGGCGGAGATTTCGCTGCGCCACCGGCCCCAGCAATTCGGCCATATCTTCTCCGGCGATCATTATGCGGCGGGCTATTACAGCTACATGTGGTCCGAGGTGATGGACGCCGACGCGTTCGGCGCCTTCGAGGAGGCGGGCGACATTTTCGACCCTGCGGTCGCCAAACGCCTGCACGACGACATCTACGCCTCGGGCGGCTCGCGCGATCCCGAAGACGCCTATGTCGCGTTCCGCGGCCGGGAGCCGGAGCCCGACGCGCTGTTGCGCCGCCGCGGCCTCCTGGAGACACCCGAGGCCGCTTGAGGGCCTTGGCTGGGCCATCTCAGCCCGGCCAGAGGCGGCGGATCAGCGGCATGATGAAGATCGCCAAATTGATCGCAAAGCCCAGGCTCCACAGGATCGAGCGCAGCGTCGGCCGGTTGCCGAGATAGGTGAAGACATAGGCGATCCGCACGATCAGGAACAACACCGCCAGTTCGTCGATCAGCCGCTGCGGGCCGGCGCGGAATTCCGCCAGCAACACCGCGACGGCAAAGAACGGAAAGGCCTCGATGCCGTTCTGATGCGCGCCCAGTGCGCGCGCGCGAATGGGGTCGGCATAGAAGGCGGGATCGCGCGGCTTGGCGTTGTCGAAACGGCGAAAGCCGATCCACTTCACGGACCCGATCGTCAGCAGATAGAGCATCAGCGTTCCGAAAACGCACCATTCGGCGATCGTCATGGCTTCCCTCGACCCCGCGTGAGGGGATGACAGTAGCGAAAGGGCCATTATCTTGACAAGGATAGCCCAACGCGCCAAGCCACGGCGATCATGACAGCGGTTGTTCCCATCGAAAGCGCAAAGCCTTTGGCCGCCCAAATCGGGGCGGAGCGTGTCGGCGTGCTGCTGGTCAATCTCGGCACCCCCGACACCGCCGACGCCAGGGGCGTGCGCGTCTATCTCAAGGAATTCCTGTCCGATCCCCGGGTGATCGAAGACCAGGGGCTAAAATGGAAGCTGGTGCTGAACGGGATCATCCTGCGCATCCGTCCCCGCCGCAAGGCGCGCGATTACCTGAAGATCTGGAACACCGAGAAGAACGAATCTCCGCTCAAGACCATTACGCGCGCGCAGTCGGACAAGCTCGCTCGCAGCATCGCCGACCACGACCACATTGAGGTGGATTGGGCGATGCGTTACGGCAACCCCTCGATCCGCGCGGGGATCGACGCATTGATCGCGCGGGGCTGCGATCGCCTGCTGGTGGTGCCGCTCTATCCGCAGTATTCCGCTGCGACGTCGGCGAGCGTCTGCGACGAAGTGTTCCGCGTGCTCGCCGCCATGCGCGCGCAACCGACCTTGCGGGTGAGCCCGCCTTATTACGACGATCCCGATTATATCGAGGCGCTGGCGGTCTCGATATCAGGGCATCTTGCGACCCTGCCGTTCAAGCCGGAGCTGATCGTGGCTTCGTTTCACGGCATGCCTCAGGAATATGTCGACAAGGGCGATCCCTACCATGCGCACTGCATCGCCACGACAAATGCGCTGCGCCAGCGCATGGGCCTGGATGCGTCGAAACTGCTTTTGACCTTCCAGTCGCGTTTCGGCTTCGACGAGTGGCTAAAGCCCTACACCGACAAGACCATGGAGCGGCTGGCGAAGGAAGGCGTGCGCCGCATAGCGGTGGTGACCCCCGGTTTCTCCGCCGATTGCCTGGAAACGCTGGAAGAAATCGCGCAGGAAAACGCCGAGATATTCAAGCACAATGGCGGCGAGCAATTCGCCTTCATCCCCTGCCTGAACGACAGCGAGCCCGGCATGGACGTCATCCGCCAGCTGGTGCTGCGCGAGCTTCAGGGCTGGATTTAGC
>JBAUUA010001403.1:0-1694 GCA_049582465.1 Bradyrhizobium sp.
CGCCGGGCGTGCGCGGCTTCCGCGATATCGCCGCCGACGCCGACGATCTCGGCCGCGCCGCCGCGCAGGCCAGCCGCGCGGCGCGAAAGACTTATGCCAACGTGCCGTCGCCCTCGCCGGAGTTCGACCGGCTCGAGCCGAGCATGGAGAACCGCGGCGCCGATCCCGACCAGCCCTACTCCTATGACGAATCCTCCGAGGAGGCCGAGCGCTACGCGCCGCCGGCCCAGCGCCCGCGGATCGGGGCCGATCGCGAGCCGAAGAAGCGCGTCCGCACCGGCGCGGTATTTCCGTTCAAGAGCGCGATCGCCGTCGGCGTGGTGCTGATCCTGGTCGGCGCCGGTATCCTGTGGGGCAAGTCGCTGGTGACGACCGTCAGCGGCCTGTTCAAGCCCTCCACCGCGGTGGTGGAAGCGCCGAAGGATGCCTCGCCGCTGTCCAAGCCGAAGATCCCCGATCGCGTCGGCCAGCCGTCGTCGTCTTCGACGGAAGACCCGGTCGCGCCGGTGGCGCAGCGCGTGGTGCTGTATGACGAGGATCCGTCCGATCCCAAGGGCAAGCAATATGTCGGCTCGGTGGTCTGGCGCACCGAACCGGTCAAGGCCGCCGCCGGCCAGAAGGCCGATATCGCCGTGCGCGCCGACATCGAGATTCCCGACCGCAAGTTCAAGATGACGATGTCGTTCCGCCGCAATACCGACTCCTCGCTGCCGGCCAGCCACACCGCGGAACTGACCTTCATCCTGCCGCCGGATTTCGCCGGCGGCGGCGTCGGCAACGTGCCGGGCATCCTGATGAAGTCCAACGAGCAGGCGCGCGGCACGCCGCTCGCGGGGCTGGCGGTCAAGGTCACCGACGGCTTCTTCCTGGTCGGCCTGTCCAATGTCGACGCCGACCGCGCCCGCAACCTGCAGCTCCTGAAGGAGCGCTCCTGGTTCGATGTGCCGCTGGTCTATGTCAACCAGCGCCGCGCCATCATCGCCATCGAAAAGGGTGCCCCCGGCGAGCGCGCCTTCAACGACGCATTCGCGGCGTGGGGGGAGTAGGCTGAACCTGCGTCCGTCACTGCGCCTGCGTAATTCCCGAGGTGGAGCATGAAGCGGTATCTGATCTTTGCGGCGCTCAGCCCGCTGCTCGGCGGATTCATCCTCCTGTTCGTGACCACCTACCAGTCCGGCTACTGGACGCAGACCAATACCGCCGAAGTGGTGAAGCTGTTCGTGGTGTTCGCCAAGACGCTGCAATACAGCTATCTGTTCGGCCTCTTGCCGACGCTGATGATGGCGGCGGTGGACGACATCCTGTGGCACGTCAAGCGCGTCAGTCCGGTGCTGCGCATGCTGATCGTCGGCGTGCTGTCGTTCTTTGCCGCGGAGTTGCTCTATGGCTCGCGCGGGCCGGACAGCGGCGCGGTCCAGTTCATCCTCTACGGCCTGGTCGGCTTCATCCCCGCCGTGATCTGCTCATGGCTGGCGCATGAGGCGATCGACGAGCCGGTGACGGTCGCGATCGACGAGCCGACGACGGTCGCGCCCGCCGAGCCGGAGCGGCCCGCGGTCGAAAGCAAATAGGCGCCCATCGGCGCAACGAAAAACGGCGGACCATTCCGGTCCGCCGTGTGACAAATCCTCAGGCCATCGAAATCCTCTAGCGGCCGTTGCCGCGGCAGCCGCCATAGGGGCCGACGTGATAGC
>JBAUUA010001404.1:0-2096 GCA_049582465.1 Bradyrhizobium sp.
CGGCGAACGCAGCTGAGAGCGAAGCGGTTGTGGTTGCGCGAATAAGTCGTATGTATTCAATTGCTTGGCCCGAAATCCGGGGCGAGGTCCGAGGCCTGTTGCCGATTATGCGCCGAGCTGTCGCGGGCGTGAGACGGCTGTTTCGGGTGAGACGGCGCCGAAGTCAAGGCGGCAGAGCGGGCCGCTATTTCTCCGCCAGGGGATGCAGGTCGCGCACCAGGCTCTTCAGGCGCTCCTCCACCACATGGGTGTAGATCTGCGTGGTCGAGATATCGGTATGTCCGAGCAGCGTCTGCACGATGCGCAAGTCGGCGCCGTTGTGCAGCAAATGGCTGGCAAAGGCGTGGCGCAGCACATGCGGCGAGACCAGCCGCGGCGCCAGACCCGCGGCGGCCGCGAGCTCCTTGAGGTCGCGCGCGAAATGCTGCCGGGTCAAATGCCCGCTCTCGCCGAACGAGGGAAACAGCCATTTCGGGCTTGCTGCGCCCTTCTTCGCGGGTTTGAGCGCTTCCATCGCACTGAGGTAATCGGCCATCGCCTGCCGCGACGCCTCGTTCAGCGGCACCAGCCGTTCCTTGTTGCCCTTGCCGCGCACCACGATCATGCGGGCGTCGTGCCGCGCCGCAGCGCGCGGCAGCGTCACCAGTTCCGACACGCGCAAGCCGGTGGCGTAGAGCACTTCCAAAAGGCAGTACAGGCGCATCGCGCGAAGCCGCTGCGGCGCCGTCATTTCCGGCGTTTCGCTCCGCATCTTGGCGTGCGTCAGCAGGCGGTCGACGTCGGCGATCGACAGCACTTTCGGCAGGCCGCGGCCCCGCTTAGGCCCCGACAGGATCGCGGCGGGATCGTCGCCGCGAATCCGCTCGTTGAGGAGAAAGCGAAACAGATGCCGCATCGCCGACAGCCGCCGCGCCACGCTCGATGACTTGAAGCCACGCCGGTCGAGATCGGCCAGATAGTCGCGCAAGCCTTGCGTTTCCGCATCGGCAAAGCCCTGGCCGCCGCGGGCCAAGAATTCCGAAAAATCCGTCAGGTCGCGGCGATAGGCGTCGAGCGTGTTGGGGCCGGCGCCCTGTTCCGCCGCGAGCATGTCGAGGAACAGGCCGATTAGTTTGGCGTCTGAGGTCTTGGCGTCTGAGGTCTTGGTGCCCATCCGCCCACCCTAGCGTCTATTTCTTGAGGAATTTATCCGGGGGGACCGTAACGATCATTTCCCGCGGCTTCGGGTTGACGAAGTTCGCCAGCGCGAAAATCACGCCATAGACGATTCCGACGATCACGGCGACGACCGTCAGAAAGCGGAACAGGCTGGGCATCAACAGGCCTCAGGCGGCGAATTAACCATTCGATGGGGCCCGACTACCAACATGTTCGCCCCGCCGTTGCAAGTCTCTCTGGCAACGATGTCGGCGGGGGTAGTATAGGTGGCGCGGAACGCCGCAATTCCTGCGGCGATTGAGCCAATTCAATGCCCGAGACCGCTCCATCGGCCAGCGCCGCCGTAACCCCCGAGGCCGAGATCACGGCCGCGCTGGGTCCGCGGTCGATTGTGCTGGTGGGGATGATGGGCGCCGGCAAATCCACCATCGGACGGCGGCTGTCGGCGCGGCTGCGGCTGCCGTTCCTCGACGCCGATACCGAGATCGAGGCGGCGGCCGGCATGTCGATCCCGGATATCTTCGAGACCCATGGCGAGCCGCATTTCAGGGACGGCGAGGCGCGGGTGATCGCGCGGCTGATCGACAGCGGCCCCGCCGTGCTCGCCACCGGCGGCGGCGCCTTCATGCGCGAGGAAACCCGCAACCGTGTCAGCGACAGGGCGGTCTCGATCTGGCTCAAGGCCGATGCCGATATCATCATGAAGCGGGTGAAGCGGCGCGCCGACCGGCCACTGCTGCAGACGGCCGATCCCGCCGCCACCATCGGACGCCTGATCGAGGAACGCGAACCGGTCTACCAACGCGCCGACATCACGATCTGGTCGCGCGACGTGCCGCACGAAAAGATCGTCGATGAATGCATCGAGGCGCTGCACGGCCGGCTGTGCGGCAACGCCACGAACGAAGCATCGAACACGCTGAGCGCCACGCCATGAC
>JBAUUA010001405.1:0-5362 GCA_049582465.1 Bradyrhizobium sp.
ACCCAGCCCAATCCGCTTGCCTTGCCCCACACCACCCAACAAACTTCCCGGGAAGCAACGCCAGGAGTCCATCATGTCCTTTGTACTGGCCATCGATCAGGGCACCACATCCTCGCGCGCCATCGTGTTCCGGTCCGACATCTCGATCGCGGCCACGGCGCAGCAGGAATTCCCGCAGCATTTCCCGGCCTCGGGCTGGGTCGAGCACGAGCCGGAGGACATCTGGACCTCGACCATCGCCACCTGCCGCGAGGCGCTGAAGAAGGCCGATGTCACCGCAAAGGACATCGCCGCGATCGGCATCACCAACCAGCGCGAGACCACCGTGGTGTGGGACCGCGCCACCGGCACCGCCGTGCACCGCGCCATCGTCTGGCAGGACCGCCGCACCGCCGACATCTGCGCGAAGCTCAAGAGCGAAGGCCACGAGCCGGCGATTTCGGCGAAGACCGGCCTGATCATCGATCCCTATTTCTCGGGAACGAAAGTCGCATGGATCCTCGACCATGTTCCCGGTGCGCGGGCGCGCGCCGAGCGCGGCGAACTGATGTTCGGCACCGTCGATTGCTATCTGCTGTGGCGGCTGACCGGCGGCAAGGTGCACGCGACCGACGCCACCAACGCCTCGCGCACGCTCTTGTTCAACATCCACACCGGCGAGTGGGACGATGAGCTGACAAAAATCCTGCGCGTACCGCGCTCGATGCTGCCGGAGGTGAAGGATTCCTCGCACCATTTCGGCGACAGCGTCCCCGAACTGTTCGGCGGCGCGATCGCGATCTCAGGCATCGCCGGCGACCAGCAGGCCGCGACGATCGGGCAAGCCTGTTTCTCGCCGGGCATGATCAAGTCGACCTACGGCACCGGCTGTTTTGCGCTGCTCAACACCGGCGCGACGCCGGTGGCGTCGAAGAACAAGCTGCTCACCACCATCGCCTATCAGCTCGGTGGAAAACGCACCTACGCGCTGGAAGGCTCGATCTTCGTCGCGGGCTCCGCCGTGCAATGGCTGCGCGACGGCATCAAATTGATAAAACAGGCTTCCGAGACCGGCCCGCTCGCCGACCAGTCCGATTCCACCCAAAGCGTCTATCTGGTGCCGGCGTTCGTCGGCATGGGCGCGCCCTACTGGAATCCGCGCGTGCGCGGCGCACTGTTCGGCCTGACCCGCAACACCGGCCCCGCCGAGATCGCGCATGCGGTGCTGGAGAGCGTCTGCTACCAGACCGTCGATCTCCTGGCCGCGATGCGCGCCGACTGGCCGGAGGCCAAGACCGCCAACATCGTGCTCCGCGTCGACGGCGGCATGACCGCCTCCGAATGGACCATGCAGCGCCTCGCCGATCTGCTCGACGCCCCGGTCGACCGCCCGATGATCCAGGAAACCACCGCGTTAGGCGCCGCCTATCTCGCGGGGCTGTCGGCCGGAATCTATCCCGAGCCCGCAAAATTCGCCGACAACTGGCGGCTGGAACATCGCTTCAAGCCCAACATGAGCAAGGCCACGCGCGAGCGAAAGCTTGCCGGCTGGGCGCGCGCGGTGAAGGGGCTCTTGGCGAGCGACGAGGGGGAGGGGTGAGGGCCCCGCGATCAATACACGCTCGGTTGTCATGGCGAGCGACGCCAGCCGCTCTCAATAATTATACCTGACCCCGAAGCTGAATCCCTGCGCGACCAGCGCGGTCGTGTTCATCGTTGGCATCGGCCGGTTCGGTCCGCCGCCGGCGCCTCCGGGGAGAAGGTTGGGATTCACGGTGGTGTCGATCAGCCCGCCCGCGCGCTGCACGCCGCTCCAGTACAGCGCGTCATAGCCGGCGACGAGCTGCCAGCGCGGCGCGATTTGGTAGCCCGCCTTGAGCGAGACTTCCGGTACCGCGGCGAAGCGCGTCTGCGAGAAGTTGCCGATATTGCCCGGTTGCGTCAGCATGCCGCCCGCGGCCACGGCGGCAAAGCCGTGGAAGCCCGTCGTCGTCGTCGCGCCGTTGATATTGCCGCTGTTGATGTTGCCGCCCAGTGCCACCTTGCTGCGCCATTCCAGCGACCACGGGCCGTCGCGCCATTCACCGGCAAGGCCAAGGTCGAGGCCGTGGAATTGGCTGATGGCGCCGAAGCTGTCGCTGACCGCGACGCTGCCACCGCCGAGAAAAGTCGACTGCGACGCGATCGCGAGATCGTCCGACGAACGCAGATAGCGGTAGCCGACCAGCGCGCTGATGCGCTGGCCGCCCCACATGCCGATGTCCTGGCGATAGAGCGCGCCCGCGCCGAGCAGCCGGGACTTTTCGTTGATCGCGATGCTCCCGGCGTCGAGCCTCGGGAACGCGACCAGCGCCGCATTCTGCAGGTTGCTGGTCGCGTCGAGAAACGGGCGCGCGATGATCGGCGTGGCGGCTGAATCGGCAGCGAAACCGGTGGAGACGTCGCCGAGGCCGAAGAAACTTCCCTCGAGCTCCCGGCTGCGCGAGGGATCGAACCAGTAGCCGGCGGTGATTCGGCCGCCCGCGCGCCAGCCGTCATTGACGTCGGAATCGCCGAACAGCACCGTCGTGGTGGGCAGCCCGAGCAGACCTGCCTGGGCCAGCGGCGTGCCGGCCGGGCTGGTGGTGACCAGCGCCGGCAGATGGTCGCCCTTGACGCTCCAGGCCAATGCATCGGCTTCGACCCAGAACGGGTTGAAGTCGGCGGCCTTGACCGGCGCCTTCAACGGCAGGTCGGCTGCGGCAGCTTGTGTCACGGCAAGGAACAGGCCGGCAAGCAGGCCCCCGCCGGCGTTCAACATGGATTGGTTCCCGCGCATGCAACCGAATGGAACATGAGAGGCGCAGCTGCGCAAGACGAGCGGGCGAACGTGCGCAACGGCGATCACAGATTGCGCTGCCCTGTTACTGAAATGCATCGCCTTCAAGAGACGATGGGCCCGTGCGCGGCGAGGGCATCAGCGAGGGCATTTGCCAGGGCAATGCGGCTTGCTAGACTGCGGCATGAGCGAAATTCTTCCCGACACCATCCGCCGCCTCTACACCGATCCCGGCGAATATATCGACAGCGATCATCCGGCCGTCAGGGATTTTGCGACCGCCGCCGTCGCGGCGGATGCGAGCGACCGCGACAAGGCCAGTCTGCTCTACAAGGCGGTGCGCGACGGCATCCGCTATAACCCCTACGTCGACATGCGCACGCCCGAGAGCTTCCGCGCCTCTGGCGTGCTTGCGGCCGGCAACGGCTATTGCGTGGGCAAGGCGGCGCTTTACGCGGCCGCCTGCCGTGTCCACGGTCTTCCTGCCCGCGTCGGTTTCGCCGACGTGCGCAACCACCTTACGACGGAGAAGCTGCGCCAGAGCATGGGCACGGACATCTTCACCTGGCACGGCTACACGGAAGTTTATGTCGACGGCGCCTGGCGCAAGGCAACCCCGACCTTCAACGCCACGCTGTGCGCCAGGCTCAGCGTGCATCCGCTCGATTTCGACGGCCACAGCGACGCGCTGCTGCATCCCTTCGACGGCGCCGGCCGCATTTACATGCAATATGTCAGGGACCACGGCGCCTACCACGACGTTCCCGCAAAATTCCTGATGCGGGAGATGGCGCGCGACTACGCCAACATGCAGGGCGAAGACCTCTCCGGCCGCGATATGGAACGGGAGGCGGCGCAGGGGTGACGGGGCAGGGGTGGGCTTGCCTCTGCCGCCATACGCCAATCGTCATCACCGGGCTTGACCCGGTGATCCCTGTCTTTCTTGATTTGCAGAGAGAGACAAAGACATGGATGGCCGAGTCAAGCCCGGCCATGACGAGCGAGCGCACCATGTTCCTGATCGGCCAATACGACTCCCCCTTCACCCGCCGCGTCGCCATCGCGATGCGGCTGTACGGCCTGGCCTTTGAACACCGGCCGTGGTCGACTTTTGGTGAGGGCGACAAGATCGCGCCGTATAATCCGTTGCGGCGGGTGCCGACCTTGGTGCTTGATGACGGCGAGGCGCTGATCGAGAGCACGGCGATCCTGGATTATCTCGATGAACTGGTGGGGCCGGAGAAAACGATGATCGCCGCGCGCGGACCGGCGCGGCGGCATGCCTTGAAGATATGCGCGTTGGCGACCGGGCTCGGCGACAAGGCGGTGAGCCTCGTCTACGAGCGGGTGCTGCGCAAGGAGCCATCAAAAATCTGGGTCGATCGCTGCGAGACGCAGGTCGGCGGCGTGCTGGAGGTGCTGGAAAAGGCACGCGACGACGTCGAGACGCCGTGGTGGTTCGGGAAAAGCATCGGCCATGCCGACATCGCGGTCGCCTGCGTGCTGCGCTTTGCCGGCGAGGCGCATCCCGCGCTGTTTCCGGCCGCGCGCTATCCGGCGCTGGCGACCCATTGCGCGGCCTGCGAGGCGCTGCCGGCGTTTGCCGAAATCGCGCAACCGCTGGCGCCGCCGAGCGGGGATTGAGCGCGCAGGGAAAGTGGATGACGCCCGGGTGACGAGCGGAGGCATGGCCCCCTGCAAATTCGTCGCGTCAACGGCGTCCGAACAGTCCGGCCACCATGCCGCCGACCAGGCCGACCGGACCGCCAATGCGGTGATGGTGAGCGCCACCGCGGTGGTGGGCTCGATGCTGCACGCCGCGCCGCGCTGTCTTGTCAGGGCCGGTCTGCTGGTCGGTTTCCTGGGTGGTATTAACCGTGGCCGGTTCGACGGAAGCTGAAATGTCGCGTTTGGCTGTGCTCGGGCCGGCCGTGGCAGCGTTCGCGCCGGCGAGAATGGCGAGCACTGTCGTCGCGAGAATCAAAACACGCATGGCCTTCTTCCCTGATCTTGGGGTCTCTCCCCGATTTGGCTGCTCAACCTCGGGTTCGTCTTTGGGCAACGGTCCTGCGGCTCACTTGTTCCCCGGCGCGCGCCGATCGTTGCACCGCATCGCACCAAACGGCGGCAGTCGCGGCGGCGACCGGATTTCACCTCTCCCCGCACGCGGCGCGAGCTGAAACTGATTTGCCCGTCGGGTTGTTTTTCGAGAAGGCTGTCCAGCCCCCTTCGAAAAAATATTCTGATTTTCAGAAATCGCAAATCACCTTATATCCGCAGCCGTCCCGCTCCTTTGGAGGGGCGTTGCGCAACGTCACGAAACGCGGAGCGGGATGCGGTGGACGCGGGCGGCGCGCTTGACGGGCGATGCGGCTGGCGGACGGCAAAATCGTGTGGTCCCGACGCCTCGACGCTGGCGTCTAGTTCCTGGGAAGCAAACTTCTCAGGGGTGACGGTGACAAAAAAGCCCGATCGCCGGCTATCTAATGCACACATCTTTGTTGCGCGGATGAGCTGAGACTGATTCTCTGGTGGCGGTTTGGCTTGCGGAGGACGGTCTTATGT